>CAIQPH010000107.1 GCA_903873655.1 uncultured Holophagaceae bacterium
GAAAAAGCCTGAAACCGTAAGGCTTCAGGCTGATCGTTCTGGCTCCGGAGGAGGGATTTGAACCCCCGACCTAGTGATTAACAGTTAAGCGGTAGGCTGCCATGCTTGATGAATTAGATCACAGATAACTTGAAAATAGGATACTTAAAATCTCACAATCACTTGATAGCTTCAAAACATCACTCCACTAGCTTGATCTTAGCTTGACGATTATTCCGCCGCACCCTATTTTCTGGGCATGGATATTTTCTCGTTCCCCCGCCCGGATTTTTTATCCTCTGCAACCTCCGCAACCTCTGCAATCGGACGGAGGTGATATGCCGAGGCTGGCAAAGGAAGTCTCGGAAACTGGCCTTCGCCGCCTCCTCGCTGATTCCAAGCGAGCGAAGTGCACCGTTGTCACCCTGGGCAATCCTCGCGGATTCTGTGTCCGCTTGAATCCTGGCAAGCAATCCAGTGCTGCCTGCTACTTCACCTATCGCATGGCGAAGGGTGAGCCCTTCCAGTGGATGCCACTGGGCAGTTATCCGGATATGAGTCTGGAGGATCTGCGGGAGGCCGCCGCCGGGGCACTCAAGATGAAGAAGGATGGCAAAGACCCTCGGCACGAAACAGCCGAGGAGCGGAAACGGCAAGCCGAGGCGACCAAGAAGGCGAAGGCCGCCCCAACCATGAAAGACGCCTGTGATCTATACATCGCCTATGCTGCGGACCGGGCCAATGTGAAGGCATCCACCGAGAGTTGGGCTAAGGCCGTGATTGCCCGCCTGATCCTGCCCGAATGGGGCGAGCGGTTGGTTGCCGAGGTTACGAAAAAGGAAGTCAACGCTTGGCACAAGTCACCGGCCCTGCGAGAGACACCCTCCCAGGCAGACGCCGCCCTTCGTGTGCTGTCCAAAGTCTTCAACCTGGCGATTGAGGAGGACTGGAGGACGGACAACCCCGCCACTCGCCTTCCCAAGCTGGTCAGGGGGGCCGCCAAGGTCCGGGAACGCATCCTCAACAAAGCCGAGCGCAAAGTGCTTGAGCGGACCTTGCGAAGTCTGGAGGCAGAGCAGGCCATCGAGCCCGCCGCCGCCGGGGCAATTCGAGTCCTACTCCTCAGTGCCATGCGCCTTCAAGAATGCCTGTCCCTTCGCTGGGATGAGATCACCTGGGATGAGCCGATCACAGACCCCGAATCCGGAGAGGTGCAGGAAGTCTTCACAGGCTGGATCAGGAAGGAAGACCACAAATCCAGCCGCCGGTCCGGAACCAAGCTGGTTGCCATCACACCACAACTCGGGAAGATCCTGCGGGGCCAGCCCACCCGGAAGGGTAGCCCATGGGTATTCCCGAGCCCTCTGACACCCGAGCCCGAAAAGGAATTGGGACACTTCATCGGCCTGCAAAAGGTGTGGGAGCGCCTTCGAGAGCGGGTCACAAAAGATGAGGCCACCCTTGTGGCAGACAAAAAGAAAAAGCAATCAGAGGTTGTCAACATCGAGGATGTGCACCTCCATGACCTGAGGAGGACCGCCCTATCCGTCACCTTTGGGAACGAGGGTCAGAGCATCGAGGCCCTGGCCAAGGTGGCGGGCCACGCCTCCACGCGGACCACGGAAAAGATTTACGCCCATGTGGAACTGGAGAAGCTACGCACCGCCGCTGAAAAGATCGCCACTGAGATTGCAACGGATATGGATGGGGAAGCCGATGACCACGCGTGACCCTTTCGAGATGGCCTTGGCCTATTTCCAGCCGTCACTCCCATCGGGTCGCCGTGAGCCCGTGCTTGAGGCCCTGCGAGCAATTGCCGAGGATTACCGCCGGAACGCGACGAACAAGGTTCGTTTCACAGAACCCACGGAAAAAGTCGGAGAGACACCTGAGGAACACGCCCTGCGTCTGCAGGCACTCTCTGAAACCCCAATTGGGAAGGGCCGCCCCAAGGGCCTTGCAGCCGCCTTAATGGTCCACGCCCTGCGCCGCCTGGTCGTCCAGGAAGGCCGCGATGATACCGTTTCCCTGAAATATGACGGCCCGACCCAGACCTTCCGGTATCCGTGCCCCTTGGCATCCCTAGCCGAGGCGATTGATGAGGCTGTGGGGAATCCCACCGGCAAGAAGGCCCACTCAGCATGGCGGAACATCGCAGCGGAAGTCTCACGGCCCCTTTGGGAGATGGAGACATTCTTTGCACTCGACCCGGAGGGCCTGTCTCCCAAGGAGCGCAATGCCTTCAATCAAGACCTCAAGAGCAGCGAAGTCAGACCACACAAACGCAGGAAGGCATGAGCAGATTATTCATACCCCGCAAGGAGGCCAGCAAAGCCATACCGTAATCATCAGGACGAATTGACAACCAAAGAACGGCATCCGGCGGGGATTAGGTTACTAGGCCACCCCCCACCGGATGCCCACCCCCTGAGGCGAAGCCTCAGACGGCCGCCTCCATTCTAGCGCATGGGGATGGGCCGATCACCCCCGCGCTACCGGAGGCCCACCCATGGCCCGAACCCTCACCAAGCCCACGCCGCCCCCTGCCCTTGGCCCGCGTGTCCCCACCGAATATGTGACAGCCCGTGAAGCCGCCGTTTTCCTTGGCCTTGGCCTTCCCACGCTGGTTGCCATGCGCCATGCGGGCCTTGGCCCCGCCTTCGTGCGAGTGTCACCGCGCCGCGTGGTCTATCCCTTTGAGGGCCTGAGGGAATATGCCCGTGCTCGCACTGTCACCCCGGCCCTGGGTTGAGTGACACCGTGAAACCCTCCGCTGCAACTCTCGCCCTTATGCTGCCCGGCGGCATGGCTCAGGCCATGGGCCTGCGATCCCTGGGGCAGTTGATCGAACCCGGCCCCGATCCAGACTCACGCGAGCGCCTATTGGCCGAAATTCTGACCGACGAACTGATCGCCCATCAAACGGTAGAACCGGCCTAGATCGAATCGGAGTGCGGGTTTGAGTGATTTTGAACCGTCACAAACACCGTGACCCTCAAGCAAGCCTCAAGCACAAGAAAAAATCAGCGCCTTTGGAGGCACTATGCCATCAAAACAAAACCCCGGCGGGAACCGGGGCGAAGGGATGACCGAATCGGTCAGTGGACATGAAAAGGATGGGCCGAGCAATTCTCACCGTCAACCCCTCCGTGAGCGCCTGGAATCCCACGCCCTCCCCTATCTTTCCTCCCTGCTGGGATGCAGCCAAGACGATGCCTGGGGCCAGGCCGTAACCTTTCAAACCTTCGATGACACCGCCACCAAGAACCCCAAGCGGGCTCGCATCATTCACGGTTGCCTGGACGATCTAGGCGAGGATCTTGAGCGCCGGAACATCGACGGCGACGGCATTTTTATCGCTGTGAATCAGACGGACCTTAAAGGCCGCGAGAAAAAGAACATCAACGCCCTCAGGGCCGCCTGGGCAGACATAGACAACAAAGCCGCCGCCGAACCCTTCAGCATGGCCGTGCTGCCCTTGCCTCCCAGCTTGGCTGTGCGTAGCGGACACGGCACACACCTTTACTGGATCTTCCCCGAGCCCATCCCTTGTGATGCAGGCAGGCAGGCAGAACATGAGGGCCTGTTGCGCGGTATCCAAGCCGTTTTGAAACCCTACGGTGCCGATGCCCAGGTGTGCCAAGTTGCAGCGGTTCTCCGCCTGCCTGGGTTCTACAACATGAAGCGGGAGCCGGTGCTAGTTGAGGTGATCCGATGAGCGGACCACGCCACACGCCCACGCAGATTGCCGCCGCCTTCCCGCCTGATACCCCTACCAAGAAAGCCGCCAAGAAGGCCACCGGAACTAAGCCGAGCCCCCAAGGTGAGCCCCCCATTGTCGGCATCCTCCGCACCCTTGGAATGACCGTGGCACCCGCCAAGGATCTTGGAGACGGCACGGGGTTCCGCATGACCTGCCCATGGTCCAGCGATCACACAGACGCCGTGGATGATCAATCGGGTTTCCTCACCCTCTGGCCAGATGGCGAGCCCCGGCACTGGAATTGTAGGCACTCACACTGTGCACACCGGACCATCGGTGATGTTCTCGCCCTGGCCCGTGAGCGGGGCCATGCACTCCCTGCCCAGGCCAAGCGATCCGACCGCCCCACCATCCTGATCTGCCCGCCTGAAACCCTGGTTGCCGAGGCTGCCCGTGAGGCGCTTGCGGCCGTGCCGGGAGTCTATGCCCGGAGAGGCCGCTTGGTCCATGTCCACCGCCACGCGGGGCAGGACGGGAAACGCACCATTCCTAGCGGGGCCGTGGGCATCCGTGACGCAGGCACCGCATGGACGCGGGAACAACTCAGCAAGGCCGCAAATTTTGAACGGACCACCACCACAAAGGCCGGATTTAGCAGAGTGGCCAGCATGACCCCGGAATGGTTGCCGTCCATGGTCCTGGAGGCCCCCGGCCCTGGGTTCCCCGAACTCCGGGCCGTTGTAACCGTGCCAGTCATGCTCTCGGATGGGTCCATTCACGCCGAACCCGAGACCCTGAAAGACGGGGTTCTGTATCTTGGGCCGCCTGCATCCCATCCTGTACCTGACCACCCCACAGAGAGCGATGCAGAGGCCGCATGGGGGCGGTTCCAGGTGATCCTGTCTGACTTCCCGTTTGCCACGAATCCCAACGCCGATGCCCACCGGGCCGCCTGTCTGGCCTCGCTGTTTACCATGGCGGGCCGCTACGCCTTCGATGGGCCTGCCCCCTTCGTACTGATCGAGGCGAATTCACAAGCATCTGGGAAGGGCCTCCTGTCGCAAGTGCTCTGCACCATCGCCACGGGCCAGGGTGCCCCAGTGATGTCATGCCCGCGTGAGGAGGTGGAACTGAAAAAGGGAATCCTCCCGGTGCTCATGGATGGCACACGGGCTCAGGTGCTCGATGAGGTGCACCCCGGATTTGGAGGCCGGGCTTGGAATGCTCTGGTAACTGCCACCTCGTATCGTGACCGCCTGTTGGGGGCCTCCTCACTGGTTGAACTGCCCAACGATTGCGTGTGGATCTGCACCGGGAACAATGTGGGCCTCGCACCCGACACAACCCGCCGATGCCTGCCAATCCGCTTGGAACCCATGGAGGAGCACCCGGAGGACCGCACTGGGTTTCAGATTCCCGATTTGCTGTCCCATGTTCGGACTCACCAAGCCGAACTCCTCCGCGATGCCTTAACCATCCTCCGCGCCTTCCACCTTGCGGGCCGCCCCGTCTCTGGCCTCAAGCCCTGGGGATCATTCGAGGGATGGTCTGCCCTGATCCGTGACGCTGTTTATTGGTGCACAAAGGTTGACCCGGATTGTCGGCAGGCCCTCGCATCCGTGGCGGACATGGGGCGGCTGATCCACGCGGACCTGATTGCCGAACTCCATGACGCCTTTGGCCCCAACCCCTTCACCACTGGCTCAGTGATCGAAAAGGCCACCATCAGGCCGAGCCTTCACACCGCCCTGGAGGCCGCCTGCCCATCGAAAGATGGACGCCTCAAAGCCGTAAGCATCGGCAAGCGGTTCGCATCCTTCCGCCGCCGCCCTGTGTCTGGTCTGATCCTTGACCAAGCCCCCACCGATGACCGCCGAGGCGGAGCCCTTTGGGTAGTCCGATCCCTGGACGCCGTGCCTCTGCAACCCATCGCCGGGGCGGCCTGGGAGGCCATCGGATGACCGCCTTCCGCATCCACCAGGGCCGCCTGGAAGCCAGCGGAGCCCGCCCTGAGGATAGGGAACGCCTGATTACCCTCCGTGACCTGTGGGAGGAACGGGCCGCGATTCTGGAGCACCAGGCGGGTCTGTCCCGCGAGGATGCCGAACGCGGGGCCTTGGCAGTCTGTGGCATTTTCTGGCCGGGCCGGGCTCCACCTGAGCACCGCGCCTCCGATCCTGAAACCACCTGTAAACAAACCAACAAAGGGAACACACATGGCAACCACAATTCTTGACTCCATGATCATCACCAAGGCTATCGACGATGCTTGGAATCATGCGCTCGCCACCTTCAACGGCGACTTGATCCGCGCCGCCGAATTCGTGCAGAAGGGCATGATCCCCCTCGCAAACAGGGTCTCACTTCAGCGTTCATTGGCCGGGCAACTCGATGTCGAATCCAGCCCGGAGGCCATGCGCCGCCGCATGGACCAGGAACGAGCGCTGCGGGAGGCTAATGCCAAGGCTGATCTTGCACATGGCAGGAAGATGGCCGATCTTGCGGCACAACAAGGGGCTGCGCAAAAGGCCACGAAGGATGCCGCCGATGCCGCGATGCACCGAAACGGTGCCCATACCGCCGGAATGTAGGGACCACCAAGGGGGGCTTTCAGTGCCCCCCTTGGCCTTTAACCGGCCTTTCAGTGCAACTCAAATCAATGGGGAATCCCATGAACGCTAACTTGAAGCTGACCCCCTCCCCCCCCACTAAACGGGGCAGGAGGTTGGCATCCATCACGAATGTCCGATGTGCCCTTGCCGATGTTCTGCGGTCTCTGGAGGACGATACGATCAACCCGACCAAGGGCCGGGTGCTGATCTATGGGTTCTCTACTTTGGCGGGATTAATTGAGGGATCGGACCTGGAAGCCCGCCTCACGGAACTGGAAAACCAGCGCAACCTTGGGCGGCCCGCATGAGCCGGGGAGCATTGGCGCGGAGGCTCAAAGCCCTAGAAGGGCGCGACCACCAACGCAAAATCAGCAACGGAGAGCAGGTGCTTGCCGAACTCAGTCTCGGAGCCCTCAAGGCTATCGAAGCCGCCTATATGGAGGTGGGGGACTCATGGGAAGGGACGCCCATGAGTCCAGAACTGGAAGCGAAGCTGAGGGCAATCCTCTTGAGTGACGCCGCAACTCCGGAGGTGTTCGCCCGATGGGATGGCCTGCTCCGGTCCGATCCTTGAGTATTTACCCCCAGACTGAATTGCGCCGGATCGCATACAATCACTGGTAGAAGACCGACAGGGAATTTATTGGGGTGACGAATGGCAACCAAGGTTTGCTATCAGTGTCGATCTGAAGTTGATCTTCTGGCAAAGGTCTGTGCCCACTGCCAGGCCAAGCTAGGTGGGATCGACGGAAAAGGCGTGGCAAAGAAGCCGACCAGCTTCGTTGTCGGGTGTCTTGCCGTCTTCATAGGAATTGGCGTGATAGGCGGAATTGCTGGAACTGCCATGAGCGGCAGCAAGCCCGCGCCAGCCGCCAAACGGATCGAGCCCGTTGACCCAAAATATGGACCCATGCCCGACATCATGGTGATGACCTACGCCCTCACTTCCCAAATCAAAGCGGGATTGCACGATCCCGACAGCCTCCAAGGCCCAGAACTTGCGGACCCGGTGAAGGACACCATCACCCTCAAAGGGAAAAAAGTGGATTGCTGGAAGGTCCGCCTTCAGTTCAGAGCGAAAAATGGATTCGGGGCAGTACGCCTATCCACTGGAACAATTTGGATGAAGAACAACGAATCCATCAAAGAAGTCATGAACTAGCAAACTCAGGAGGAGAAGCATGAAACGCATAGCCTCATTCAGCTTGGCCGTGGGGTTGCTGATAGTCAGCCAGGGCCATTCCCTTTTTGGGCAAGTCCGAACCAAAAAAGTCGTCCCTAAGAAGGCCGTTGTCGAAAAGGTTGACGAAGCCAATGCACCAGAAAAAAAAGAAACGCCTGAGCCCACGCCCGTACCGCCGCCACCGCCAGAACCACCAAAGCCGTTCGCGTTAAAGGATGATTCTCTAGGAATGATGCTCAGTGAGTTCCGAGCAAAGTACTACCGTCCACTAGCTCCTGGCCTCGCGTCCAAATATGCACCTATAGAGGTTCCGAGGGATGGAGGCTGGACTTATTGCACACAAGATGCTCCCTATGAATGGTACAACCGCCTGAGGCCCTACCCAACAGTCGCAGGAATTTCAGTAGAGCCACAATTCTGGTTTTTCCCTGATGGAACTAGTGGAGAACCGCGGTTGACAAGAATCGTTATTCCAATAAAACAGAGTGACTACCTTGACTTGTTCATCGCACTTAAAACCAAGTACAACGACCCATCAAGTTCTTCTGAGGATGTTCTACAAAATCGCTTAGGTGCTTCCTTCACTTCGAGAAAACACACTTGGGATAATGGGGTCAGTCGGATCACATTAACCGAACGATACGGGAGCATTGACAAAGGGATGTTGGAGTATCAACACAACGCCTTAATGTCCATCGCAACTGGGAAATTGATTGAAAAGGCCAAGGGTCAGGCTAAGGATTTATAGGGTTCTTTTGCTGTGGGACTCTGGATTTCAAAAATTCGTCATACAAAGAATTAACTTATGGGTAATAGGAGTTGAAATGGACCCATTTAAAGACAACATATTGGGTGGAAAGCCCGTTCAACCTAAAACGGCTTTTATTTTTATTTTAGTAATTGTCGTTGGAATCATTTCAACCAATTCGATCACGAGTTGTTTCCGACAGCGCAAGGCCGATCGGGCCGAGGCGATTGCCGTTGAACAAAGAAAGCAACGGAGAGATAAGCGGCTCGAAGCCGAGGCGGTAGCTTTGGCGGCCTTCAAGGCGATGACCCCACGCCAACACTTTGAAGCTGCACAGAAGGCTCTCGACTTGGATGATCGGGTCGCAGCAAGGAGCCACCTCTCTGCAATGCCTCCCGATGATTTGGATGGGAAATTGTTAAAAATTCGAATCGACAAGCTACCTAAAATTATTTCGGATTTTGAAACTAGTGAATTCTACAGAACACAATATTTCATTTCTAAAGATGAACCGTATGATCTGCATAGCGGGAGTCAAAATAACGGGTTTTCCTTCAAAGATTTAGAAAATCCATATTCATCCGTTGGTGTAGAACTGACTACTAACAACAAACAAATAATTGAAATTGGAATTCACTGGAATGGTCATTCTGTGTCAGAACCCGCTAGGATTTCGAATTTGAAAACCGAACAAATCAGGCAACTTGCATTGTTTTGGGGAATCTCCGGACAAACAACTGAAATTGTCAATTATGTAAAATCCCAACAGAACCAACGGTATCGCGGAGGTTCCGATCAGGCTCCCTGGAAAAAGATGGGGCCGATCACCATTAAATGTGGAACCACGGGGGAAACGCTTTGGCTTAGTTGGAAATAGGCCGTACCTAGACTGTGTAGCACGGAGGCCATAGTGATACGACTGGCGCAAGGCGGGTGGCTGGTGCTGGCCCTCACAGCCGTGCAGCTCGCGGCTGCGGTTGGAGAGGGGACCTGGAAGGAAGTGAAATCCCTGAAGCTACGCACCGGGACGATTCGAGTGGGCATGTGGGTGCAGGATTTCAACAAAGCCACAGGAAGACGCCCATTGGGGCAAGTGATCAGCAGCAAATTCCCCAACTACACTTATGACCATGCGTTATCGAGCGCCCCCTTTATCAACTACGACACCTGGACCAACTATGTCGTTGGCGACAAGGACTTCGAGGTCCGATGGAGGCGCTTTAATCGCAATAGGCTTGGGCTGGTCTCGAATAGCGAAAAGGTCATGAGCATCAAGGTGTGGGCAGGTGTCCCGCATCCTAGCCCGTCTGGGCAGTTGAATAGCCCTTACTAGCCTCAAGCCAAGCCAACCGCTTACAGAGGTGCTTCCGCCCTCACCGCATGATCAGGCCGCTTGTGGGCCTTTTCTGTGTCTGCACCGGGGCAACTCGGCCATTTTTGAGCCTTCAACCTCTGCAACCTCCGCAACCTATGCACAAACCTCGGCAGGCTCAAATCCAATGCCGATGCGGTTCTACATCACTCTTGCAGAGGTTGCAGACCTTGTTTCCCGATTCAGAGTGGGGGATGGGTTCATCACTAGAACCGAATGGATGGAGCACCATCCAACGCCCACCAACGCCTGCCCCCATCGGCCCTGACTGTTTCGTGTGCTTGACGCTAGCTTGATTCCATAAAAAAGGCCTCCAGGGGAGGAGGCCTAAGTGCTTGATTTTGCTGGCTCCGGAGGAGGGATTTGAACCCCCGACCTAGTGATTAACAGTCACCCGCTCTGACCCCTGAGCTACTCCGGAAGGGCAAAGGACTATTCTACCTGAGGCCGCTGAGGATTCAAGCATTGGGCTTGGAGGCTGTGACCCGCGTCCGCCTTGGGGCCACTGGATACGCTGGGCGCGACAAGTGGCGGATGTCATCCGGGGTCCTGGAGGGAGGCTCTAGGTCCACGGGCCGCCGGGGGCGAGGCTACGCCGTGTCCCGCCGGTTGGCGTGCGTGACCTGATCCTGGGCGATTCCTGGTCGGTTCGCATCCAGGTTCCAACGCTGGGAAATCCAGGCTACTCGGCCGTGATTCCAGCCAGGGTGGCCTGGTAGTTCCAAGGCAACCATTC
>CAIQPH010000108.1 GCA_903873655.1 uncultured Holophagaceae bacterium
ATGATGTTGACGCCGTGCTGGCCCAGGGCGGGGCCGACCGGAGGGGCCGGAGTGGCCGAGCCCGCAGGCAGCTGCAGCTTGATGTAGCCAGTGATTTTCTTTGCCATTTGATTGCTCCCGCGGAGGATTCCGGCACATGCCGGCGACGTCCGCCTTGAGGGTGGCCCGTCCCTGGGGACGGCCGACCGGGTGAAAAAGGTCCCGGCCAGAAGAGACCGGGACTGAAAAGTCTATCAAAAAGAGGCTGAAAAAGCTTCATGAGATTGTGAAAGCCCGAGTCCGGCTCTGCCGGGCGAGGGCGCGGGGGTTCCGGGGGTGTAGCGCGCAGCGCGGTCCCCCGGACAGCACTAACGCTTCTCGACCTGGATGAAGTCGAGTTCCACCGGGGTGGAACGACCGAAGACCGTGACCATGACCTTGATGGTCGAGCGTTCCTCGTGGATCTCGTCCACATCCCCCTCGAAGTTGGCGAAGGGTCCATCGATGATGCGGACCTTCTCACCCTTTTCGAAGTGGTACTTGGGCTTGGGCTTTTCCTGGGTCTCTTCGGTGTGGTGCATGATCTGGCGGACTTCCTCGTCCGTCAATGGCGTGGGCCGCTTCTTGTTGGCCCCCACGAAGCTGGTGACCTTGGGCGTGTTCCGGACCAGATGCCAGTCGGCGTCGGCCATCTCCACGGAGCCATCGGGCTTGCGTTCCACCTGGATCTGGACCAGCAGGTAGCCGGGGAAGGATTTGCGCTTCTTGATGACGCGCTCCTTCTTGCCGGACTTGGCGTCGACCTTCATCTCCTCGTAGGTCTCTTCGGGGATCTGGATGTCCCCGAAACTCTCCGAGCGCTCTTCCATCTTGATGCGCTGGCGCAGATGCTCCATCACCTTGGCTTCATAGCCGGAGTAGGTGTGGATGATGAACCACTTGAGCTCGCGGCCATCGGGCTGCGCGGACGCTTCCTGGGGGATTTCCTGGGGGGTGCTGATGAGATCGGTCATGTCTGCCTCCGCTTCAGCGGGTCTTCAGGAAGAAGAACGCGAAGCCTTTGGAGAGGATCCAATCCGCAGACCACAGGTACGCACCAACGAACACCGAGATGATCACGACGGTCCAGGCGGAGGTCATCACCTTCTCCTTGCTGGGCCAATCCACCCGGTTGAGCTCAGCCGCTAGATCCTTGGCCTGCTGCTTGATGGCACCGATCACGATGGACCCCGTGGAATGGACTTGGATCAGAAAAACCTGGCCCCGAGCAGGATCGCCGGGGCCGGGAGGTGGCAGGGGAGACAGGTTTCGAACCCGCGACCTGCGGATTTGGAGTCCGCTGCTCTACCAGCTGAGCTACTCCCCTGTGGGAACCGCCCGGCCTCTGGTGGGAGCCGGGCGGGTACCCTTTGGACCGGCGGCCTACTTGGCCTCGCGGTGGATCTTATAGCCACCACAAAAGCGGCAGAACTTGTTGAACTCAAGCTTGCCTGTGGTGGTCTTCTTGTTCTTGGTGGTGCTGTAGTTCTTGCGCTTGCACTCTTGGCACTGCAAGTGAACGATGTCGCGCATCTGGACCTCCTGAGTCGGAGGGCGGACTGGCTGTTAAGCCAGGATCTCGCCCACGTTGCCGGCGCCCACGGTACGTCCACCCTCACGGATGGCGAACTTCAGGCCCTTGACCATGGCGATGGGCTGGATCAGCTCCACCGTCAGGGTGACGTTGTCGCCGGGCATCACCATTTCGCGGCCGGCCTCGAGTTCGATGGAGCCGGTCACGTCGGTGGTGCGGAAATAGAACTGGGGACGATACTTGTTGAAGAAGGGGGTATGGCGGCCGCCCTCTTCCTTGGTCAGCACGTACACCTCGCACTCGAACTTCGTGTGCGGCTTGATCGAACCCGGCTTGCACAGCACCTGGCCGCGCTCCACGTCCTCGCGCTTCGTACCG
>CAIQPH010000109.1 GCA_903873655.1 uncultured Holophagaceae bacterium
AACAGTGGCCGCCGATAAGCTTTATCCCCGCGTTGGAACTCCCTTCGTGGTGCTGCTCCCATGAGTCCGAGGCAGGTGGTCTTCCCCCAAATTGGAGATCCAATTGAAAGGTTCGGGTTCATCCTTACCGAGGAGAACCCGAAATGAGACCGAGCAAGCTGACAGACGAGCAGATCGTGGCGTTGCTGCGAGAGGCGGAGAAGGGCGAGAAGTCGATCGTCCAACTGGCCAGGGAGAACGGCGTGACTGAGCAATCGATCTACCGGTGGCGGCGGAAGTTCGGTGGCAGCACGGTACCGGACGTGCGTCGGTTGAAGCAATTGGAGAAGGAGAATGCCCGCCTGCTGCGGCTCCTGGGGCAGCGCGATGTGGAGATCGACGGGATGAAGGAACTGCTCCGAAAAAAATGGTGAGCGCCCCGCAGAAACGGGAAGGTGCGAGGGTGCTGAAAGCCATGCGGATCTCAGAGCGGCGGGTCGCCGCCCTGATCGGCATCTCGCGGTCCGGGATGCGCTACCGGATCCGTCCCAAACCCCAGGATCACCTGGCTGAGCAAGTGAAGGCCCTGAGCATGGAGCACCCGCGGTACGGGCAGGTCCGCATCTGGGCGCTCCTGCGCAGGTCGAACATCGTCGTGAACCACAAGGCGGTCAGCCGCCTCTGGCAGAAGCTGGGGCTGCAACTCACGCGGCGGCCCCGGCGGAAGAAGGTGCGGACCGGCGAGAGCGTGCCGAGAATCGCCGAGCATCCCAATCATGTGTGGACCTACGACTTCGTCTTTGCCTGGACCATGGGCGGGACAGCGTTGAAGTTCCTGACTCTGGAGGACGAGTACACCCGAGAATCCCTGGCCATCGAGGTGGGCCGGACCTTCAAGGCGCTGCATGTGCGTGAGGTGCTGACACGGGTTATTGGCGAGCGAGGCGTGCCGAAGTTCATCCGCAGCGACAACGGCCCGGAATTCATCGCCATGGAGATTGGCCTGTGGCTGAAGGATCAGGGAATCGGCACCCACCTGATCGACCCCGGCAAGCCTTGGCAGAACAGCTTCGCCGAGAGCTTCAACGCCAGGTTCAGGGACGAGTGCCTGAACGGCGAGCTCTTCCACGGGGTCCCTGAGGCCCGCGTCATCAGCCGGGCTTTCCAGAACCGCTTCAATGAGCACCACCCGCACTCGAGCCTGGGCTTTCATACTCCCAACGAATTCGCGACACTCTGCGCCTCAGGGGCTCTGCCCCCGAACCCCCGGGATTTAACGCCTTGGGCCACCCCCGGTGCCACAAGGAGAAGGGCTGGACGAATCCAGCCCCCACCGTTCGGTGGCCCTGAATCAGCGCTCGGGTCGCATCCCTGCGTTGCCCTATCCTCCGTCCAGGCGATGGAGACGCTACCATGACCTCGGCTCAGCAGATCGTGTCAACCATCTTTCAAATCACCATCAACCCAGACCCGAACTCTTCAGTTGGTCCCAAGGTTGGGGAAAGACCAATTTGGCAGGCAGTCAATTACGAAGCAATAAGGCTACGGAGATGAAACTCAGGACTATCACCTTTCGCCGGCCCTACGGGAGAGCCTCGCGTGGGCAGTCTCGTCGGCGTTCAATGCAGTCTTCCTGAACCTAGCTGGGTAGGAACAATCACGCCACTGGCGGGACATGGGCTCTATCGCCGCGCGGTGGGAGATTCTCCGGGAGTCGTTCCAACTCCTGGACGCGTGCCAGCAGCTGCTGGATGAGGACAGCGCCTTCGGTGTCGAGAAGCTGGCCGGGGCCGGGCTGCTGACCGGCGGCTCCCGCAAGGACGACTCGGGGGTGTTCACTCCGTCGGGCCGCTTCGGGGCCGTGGCGCCGGTCGACGGCCGCATCGGCACGGAGATCATGCCGGGCGTCTTCGCCCAGATCGGCA
>CAIQPH010000110.1 GCA_903873655.1 uncultured Holophagaceae bacterium
AGAACGCCCGCCCCGGCATCGTCCCCGACGATCCGGGCAGGGTCGGCCCCATCCGTGAGCTGCAGGCGCTCATGGGCAAGGGCTTCCCGGTCGCCTACGTGGGCGACGTGGTGGGCACCGGCTCCAGCCGCAAGTCCGCCACCAACTCCGTGCTCTGGTTCACTGGCGAAGATATCCCGTTCGTACCGAACAAGCGCTTCGGCGGTGTCTGCCTGGGCGCCAAGATCGCGCCCATCTTCTTCAACACCATGGAGGACTCCGGCGCCCTGCCCATCGAGCTGGACGTCAACGGCATGGACATGGGCGATGTCATCGAGTTGCGCCCTTATGAAGGCAAGGCCCTGAAGAACGGCCAGGTTATCGCCGAGTTCAAGATCAAGTCCGACGTGATCTTCGACGAGGTCCGCGCCGGCGGCCGCATCCCCCTCATCATCGGCCGCGGCCTCACAGCCAAGGCCCGGGCAGCTCTGGGCCTACCCGCCTCCACGGTATTCCGTCTCCCGGCCGTTCCCAAGGACACCGGCAAGGGCTATTCCCTGGCCCAGAAGATGGTCGGCAGGGCCTGCGGTGTTGCAGGCATCCGCCCCGGCACTTACTGCGAGCCGAAGATGACCACCGTGGGGTCCCAGGACACCACCGGCCCCATGACCCGCGATGAACTGAAGGACCTGGCCTGCCTCCAGTTCTCCGCTGACATGGTGATGCAGTCCTTCTGCCACACCGCGCCCTACCCCAAGCCCGTGGATGTGCAGAACCACCGGGAGTTGCCGCCCTTCATCACCCACCGGGGCGGCGTGTCGCTGGCACCTGGGGACGGCATCATTCACTCCTGGCTGAATCGGCTGCTGCTGCCGGACACCGTGGGCACCGGCGGGGACTCCCACACCCGCTTCCCCATCGGCATCTCCTTCCCGGCTGGTTCGGGCCTCGTGGCCTTCGCCGCCGCCGCGGGCGTCATGCCCCTGGACATGCCGGAATCTGTGCTGGTGCGCTTCAAGGGCGAGCTGCAGCCCGGCGTCACCCTGCGGGACCTGGTGAACGCCATCCCCCTCTACGCCATCCGGCAGGGCCTGCTGACTGTGGAGAAAAAAGGCAAGAAGAACATCTTCAGCGGCCGCATCCTCGAGATCGAGGGCCTGCCCAAGCTGAAGGTGGAGCAGGCCTTCGAGCTGTCCGACGCCTCCGCCGAGCGCTCCGCGGCCGGCTGCACGGTGCACCTGGATAAGGAACCGATCCTCGAGTACCTGACCTCCAACGTCACCCTGATGAAGTGGATGATCGCCAACGGGTACGAGCACCGCGCCACCCTGGAGAACCGCATCAAGGCCATGCAGGCCTGGATCGCCAAGCCCGAACTGCTGGCCCCCGATGCTGATGCGGACTATGCCGCCGTGCTCGAGATCAACCTGGCCGACATCAAGGAACCCATCCTCGCCTGCCCCAACGATCCGGATGATGTGAAGACCCTCGCCGAGGTGGCCGGCCAGAAGATCGACGAAGTCTTCATCGGTTCCTGCATGACCAACATCGGCCACTTCCGCTCCGCCGGGAAGTTGCTCGACGGGAAGACGGATCTCAACACCCGGCTCTGGATCGCCCCCCCCACCAAGATGGACGAGTACATCCTCAAGCAGGAGGGCTACTACGGGATCCTGGGCCGCACCGGCGC
>CAIQPH010000111.1 GCA_903873655.1 uncultured Holophagaceae bacterium
GAAAAAGGGGCCCCTCGCTGTTTCGTGTGGGTAACCGACTTATATAGACCAGGTCGGTTCCTCTGGAAGGGCCATTCTGGCTGGGTTCCCCCGGCCTGTTGAGGCCAGGACTGGGCTTCCGGGAAAGAAGGGGTTCAAAACCATGCTGATGCTGGAGGCCGCTGTGGGCGGTGTGGAGAACGCGCCAGCGGTCTCCAGGTGGAACCCGAGGGTGTGGGAAGGACGCGGACCCGGAGGGCGGCCGTAGGCCGTTCCGCGGAGCGGAATCCGACGGGCTTTCCATGCCCGAGCACCGTCCACAGAGGGTGGGTCGGCGCGCCCATTCCAGGGAGAATGGAGCCATGGATACCAACACCCTCTTCACCATGGCACTCGGCCTCCAGGCCCCTTGGGAGGTCAAGAACCTCCAGTTCAACGAGGAGGCCAAGCGGTTGGACATCGCCATCGACTTCACCCGAGGCGCCGACTTCCCATGCCCGGTCTGCGGCCAGCCCGCCAAGGTCCATGACACTGAGGAGAAGACCTGGCGGCACCTGGACTTCTTCCAGCATTCCGCCTACCTGACGGCCCGGGTGCCGCGCTGCAAGTGCGACGTTGACGGCGTCAAGCAGGTCCAGGTGCCCTGGGCCCGCCCGGGCTCCGGCTTCACCCTGCTGTTCGAGGCCCTGGTCATGGCGCTGGTCAAGGTCATGCCGGTGGCCGTAGTGGCCAGGCTGGTCAAGGAGACCGACACGCGGATCTGGCGCCTTGCCCACCACCACGTGGACGAGGCCCTGGCCAAGGTGGACATGTCCGAGGTGACCCGCATCGGTATCGATGAAACCGCCGCCAAGCGCGGGCAGAACTACATCACACTGGTGATGGACATGGTGGCCAAGAAGCTCCTGTTCGGGGTGGAAGGCCGGAGCCATGCGACCCTGGCCGCCTTTAAGGCTGACTTCCTTGCCCACAAGGGCGACCCGGCGAAGATCGAGGAGGTCTGCCTCGACATGTCGCCGTCGTTCATCAAGGGCCTGCGGGTGCACTTCCCCAAGGCCCACCTGACCTTTGACCGGTTCCATGTCATGCAGATGATCAACAAGGCCGTAGACGAGGTGCGCCGGGGCGAAGCCAAGGACCGGCCTGAGCTCAAGAAGACCCGCTACATCTGGCTGAAGAACGCCTCGAACCTCAAGGCGAACCAGGTCGCCAGACTCCAGGAGCTGCGGGATGCCAACCTGCTCACTGCGGAAGCCTACCGGATGAAGCTCACCCTCCAAGACTTCTACGAACAGGCCAATCCAATGGCCGCTGGCATGTTCCTGAAGGAGTGGATCACGATGGTCCGGGAGTCCGGCCTTTCACCCATGGTCAAGGCCGCAGAAACCCTCCAGGAGCACCTCGCCGGCGTGCTGCGCTGGTTCAAGAGCGGCCTCGCCAACGGCCTTCTGGAGGGCATCAACTCGCTCCTACAGGCCGCCAAGTCCAAGGCGCGCGGCTACCGGTCCATCAGGAACCTGATCACCATGGCCTACCTCATCGCCGGGAAGCTCGATTTCAACCTGGCCCCGGCCATGTGATTTCCCGGTTTTAACCGGCGGCTACCCACCCGAAACAGCGAGGAACCTTTTTTTGGAAGGCAAGTCGAATCCGCTGGTCATGCCATGGCCTTCCGCAGCAGCCGAAAGGTGGTTTCGATCGGGGCCAACTGCTGCTGCAGGTTCAGCTTGCGCCGACTGGACACCCGCACCCCTTCGTTGAAAAGCATCAGCATGGCGGCCATTTCGCAGGCCTGGTCCGGCGCGCACCCGGCCTCCAGGAGGCACTCCTCGAAGACGATCTGCATGTCGGCGAGGTGGCTTGCCGCCCACGCCGGTCGTTGCTCCATCAGCCATGCCCCCTTTCGGCGTGGCCGAGATCCGCAAGCGCACCCATGCCGTGCAGGAAGTCATGCGCGGCGTCATGAAGGAAGGCACCCACTACGGGACCATCCCGGGCACGCCCAAGCCCTCCCTCTGGAAGGCCGGCGCTGAGGTGCTGTGCATGACGTTCAGGCTGGCTCCGCTGCTCGACAGTCGGGTCACCGTGGATGACCCCGAAGCGGAATGGGCCTATACCGGCACCAGGAGGGACGGAACCATCGTAACCGGCACC
>CAIQPH010000112.1 GCA_903873655.1 uncultured Holophagaceae bacterium
AAGTCGATGGCCTGCTTCGGGGCAGTAAGTCTGCGCACGGGGAAGTTCATCCATGCCATGAACGAGGTGTTCGACGCCCAGACCTTCCAGGACTTCCTTGCAAAGATGCTCCGGCATAGGACCCAAGGGAAACGGATGGTCATCATCCTGGACAATGCCCGCTACCACCATGCGAAGTTGCTGGCCCCGTTTCTCGCGAAATACAGGAAGGTGCTGACCCTCGTATTCCTGCCGCCCTACAGCCCCCAACTCGCCCCGATAGAGCGAGTCTGGAAGCTGACGCGAAGGCTGGCCACACACAACTGCCACTTCCCCACCTTGGCCATGCTCATCGAAACCGTTGAGGCGTGCTTCGCAAGTTGGCACAAGCCCAACATTACCCTTCGCAGGCTATGCGGCATAAATTAGGACGCTATGTTTAGGAAGGCCTGCACTCGCCCCCAGCGCTAGAGAACGGCGGTCTATGCTATAGCTTTGATGGGTGCGTGCAGTGACCAAACCCCAGGAGCTGTGGGTGAACTACAATCCCGATGGGCGCCGGAGGATGGACCGGGTCGACGGTCCTTGGTATCCCACGCTCCGGTGCTACCATTCGCAAAATGAAGATAATTGGGCTGGAATTCTGCAACGGTTGGTTTCAGACCTTCGCGGGGATGTGTGCAGCAGTTGACCCCCGCAGCCCTCCTCCTGGAAGCCCATCGATTGGATCAGGCAGGCCAATGGGATGAGGCGGCGCATGCCTATTGTGCGTTTCTCGAACTTCAGCCTGAAAATGCCGCGGCCTGGGGTGATTATGGTGGGCTCCTGTTGGCGGCAGGCAGACTGGACGAGGCTCTTGAGGCCTGCCGCCAGGCCCTACGTGTCGATCCATCCTGTCCCGGGGCCAGGATCAATCTCGGTTGCGTACTGGTGCACAAGCGGCAGTTTGATGAGGCGGAAGGCCACTTTCGCAAGGTCCTGGCTGCGGATCCCACACGCAATGATGCCCGCCTGGCCTTGTCGAAAGGCCTGATGGATAAGGGCGACCTTGCATCGGCCAAGACAGCACTGGAGAGGGCCCTAACCCAGGATCCAGGTCATCTGGAAGCCCATAAAATGTGCTACCGGATCCTGGTCCAGGAAGGGGATCTTTCTGGTGCCTGTAAAGAAATCCGTCGTTGGTTTGCTTTGCAGGGCGACTCTTCCGGAGTAGAAGAAGAATGGGAACTCTCCAGCATTTCCCTCCTTTTTGGAGACATGCCGAAGGGTTGGGAGCAGTACGAGGCCCGGCTCCAAATGCCTGCTACCAACAAGCCCCAACCCCACCCGGATCGTCCAAGGTGGGAGGGGGAATCCTTCCTTGGGAAGACCCTGTTGATCGATTGGGAACAGGGTCAGGGAGACACGCTCATGTTCGTGCGCTATGCCGCAAAAGCGAAGGCTTTGGGCGGCAGGGTCGTGTGTTCGGTCCAGTCCCCCTTGGCAGACGTGGTGGCCACGTGTGAGGGCATTGATGAGGTTATTCCCTTCGGGGAGCCGCTTCCGCACTTTGACCTCCATGTGCCACTGCTCTCTCTCCCTTGGGTTTTTCGTACGCACCTGGGGACGATTCCTGCCGAGATCCCCTATCTGCGAGTTCCCCCGCAGGTGCCCAACCGCAATCGCCTTACACATCTATTGGATGCCGCGAAAGAGAAAATCCGAATTGGGCTGGCCTGGGCCGGGAACCCTGCCCACAAAAGGGACAGCGAACGTTCTATGCCAGCAGGTTCGCTAAAACCGCTGGCCGCTTTGCCGGGTGTGGCCTGGTATAGCTTTCATTTTGGACCGACAGAGGACACCCCCTTTCCAGGCATCACCCCGCTCGCCCCCCTGCTGAGTTCCTTCTCGGACACGGCCTTGGCCCTTGGCAGCATGGACTTGGTCATCACTGTGGATACTGCTCTTGCCCACTTGGCAGGCGCACTCGGCGTACCCACGCTGCTTCTGCTGCCAACTTTCCCGGATTGGCGGTGGCTCCTTGAGCGAAACGACAGCCCCTGGTATCCCACGCTCCGCCTCTATCGCCAACCGATGCCCGGGGACTGGAGTTCGGTGGTGCAGTGCATCCTCTCGGATCTGATGGCCCCTGCATAGGCCACCCCCCTTTTTTAGGTTGATCCTGTGAATCGAACCGCAAAACAAGAACTTGAAGAAGCCGGTAGGTTGCATCGTGCAGGTCGCAGGAGCGAAGCCCTTGCAGGCTATCAAGGTTATCTGAAGGTATGGCCGGATGATGCACAAGCCTGGACAGAACTGGGCGGCCTCTACCTTGAAATGGATCAGATGGAAGAGGCACAAGTGGCTAGTCAGAGGGCCCTTCGTTTGGATCGAAACCAATTGGCCGCCCAAGTGAATCTAGCGAACGCAATCAGCGGTCTGGGCGATTACCAGGTTGCGGAGGAATTATGCAGGCAAGTACTGGCACAACATCCCCGGCATGTGGACGCCAGGCTGGCTTTGGCACGCTCGTTATGCCTGAAGGGCGATCCAGTACAGGCTCGGTCCCTTCTGGAAGCGCTGATCGCGCAGGACCCGAAGAACAGGCAGGCCCACGGCCTCCTCTTAGAAGCCCTGGTTCGCATGAACCAATGGGAGGAATACGGGAAAGTCATGGGCCGCCTGATCAGCCTCTATGACCATCCGCCCGCCATTGAGAATTACGAC
Organism: uncultured Holophagaceae bacterium; assembly: GCA_903873655.1. Classification (GTDB taxonomy): domain Bacteria; phylum Acidobacteriota; class Holophagae; order Holophagales; family Holophagaceae; genus Geothrix. The sequence goes on from CAIQPH010000112.1 coordinate 2,686, forward strand.
CACGGGCTCCTGGATCTGCGCTTGGGGAACATGCTCCGGGGTTGGGCGAGATACGAAAGCCGCCTGGAGTGTCCCGGCCTGATTGTTCCGCAAAGGAATTTCTCCCAGCCCCGCTGGGATGGGGGGGCCTTTGAAGGGAAAACCCTTCTGGTCCACTACGAGCAGGGCCTGGGCGACACCTTCATGTTCATTCGCTATGCGAGCCAGGTGAAAGCCCTTGGAGGTCGAGTACTGATGGAGGTTCAACCAGCGCTTGCTGATGTCGTGGCGACCTGCCCCGGGGTCGATGAGGTCGTGCGCCATGGGAGTCCCCTTCCAGCCTTTGATCTCCACGTGCCCTTGCTGTCCCTCCCGTGGATCTTTGGGACGGAGCTGCAGAGCATCCCGGCGGAGGTTCCCTACGTGCAGGTTCCCGAAAGGGTGCCCAACCGTCAGAAAATCAGGGAGCTCCTTTCTGCCTCAGGGGGCTCGATCCAGATTGGTCTCGCTTGGGCTGGAAGCCCCAAGCACAAGCGGGACTCGGAGCGCTCCCTTTCACCCGCGCTTTTGGCACCGCTGGCGGCCCTGCCAGGGGTGTCCTGGTACAGCTTCCAGCTTGAATCCTCAGAGGAACCGCCACTTCCAGGCCTGGTTTCCCTTGATCCTTCCATCCGCAACTTTTCAGATACCGCCTATGCCCTGACCGGCATGCACCTTGTCATCACCGTGGACACGGCCCTTGCCCATCTGGCCGGGGCCCTGGGGATTCCAACCTTGTTGCTGCTGGCATTTTTTCCAGATTTCCGCTGGATGATGGGGAGGGATGACACCCCGTGGTATCCCTCCTTGCGTCTCTATCGGCAACCATCCCCCGGGGATTGGGGTGCTGTCATCAGACGGGTCATGGATGACCTGACGGCCGAATAGGATGGCTTGTAGCCGCTGAAAGCGAGGTCTGTAATTCTCAGGGCAGGAAGGCGCCTGCCTTCCTGCCCTGGAACATGGAAAGGAATTCTCGGTGGCCGGAGCCCATTGGAAGTTGCTTGAAGAGGCACGGGACTTGGAGCGTTCAGGCCGGGGCAGGGAGGCGCTCATGGCCTATCGAAACCTGCTGCTTCTCCATCCCGAGGCTGCCGATGCGTGGGCCGAATATGGGGATCTCCTGCTTTCCATGAACCAGGCCGAAGGCGCCCTGAATGCCTGCTCCAAGTCCCTCGAGCTAGCTCCGGACACGTCCGCCGCTCTGGCCGGCATGGGGAAGGCACTCCTGGCATTGGGCCGCCTGGAGGAGGCTGAATCCCGGCTTGAACGGGCGCTCTCCGTGGACCCGCAGAAGATGGAAGTCAGACTGGAACTGGCCCGATGCAAGTGGAAACAGGAGAAGCTGGAACAGGCTCAGGCTGTTATGGGCCCAGCCGTGGAGCAGGAGCCAGACAATCCGGTTGTCACCAGTTTCCTCACCTCCATCTATATCCGGCAAAAAAACTGGCCTGCCCTGCATAAGGAGATGCTTCGCCGGGTGAATACGGATTTTTCAGGTTCAGAGCTGGTGTGGGAGCGCTTCTGCGTGAACATGCTTTTCGGCGCCATGGATGAGGGCTGGGCTCTGCATGAATTCCGTTTCTGCCATCCCGGCATCATGACGCCGGCGCGGCAATTCTCCCAGCCCTTCTGGGGCGGAGAGTCCATCGAGAATCGAACCCTCTTGCTGCACTGGGAGCAGGGCCTGGGCGACACGCTGATGTTCGTGCGCTATGCCGCCCAAGTGAAGTGCCTTGGCGCCAGAGTCATACTGCTTGCCCAACCCGAGCTAGCGGAGCTTGTGGCAACGTGTCCCGGCGTAGACGAGGTCGTGCCCGAGGGGAGCCCTCTTCCTGACTTTGACATGCAGTTGCCGCTCCTCAGCCTCCCCCGGGTATTCAGGACGAACCTGGCAACCATTCCCGTGGAAGTGCCCTATTTGAGGGTTCCTAAGCGGGTTCCGAACCGGGATGGCATTCGTGAACTCCTGGCCCGTTCCGACGGACGCATCAAGATCGGCCTATCCTGGGCTGGCAGTCCCACCCATACCAGGGATGCCCAGCGATCCATCGCCCCGGATGCCTTCTCCCCCTTGGATGTCCTGCAAGATGTGGCTTGGCATGCCTTACAACTTGGTGCGATCAAGCTACCGCCTCTGCCTGGAATTGTTTCCTTGGCACCCCTCCTGAGCAATTTCTCAGACACTGCCTTCGCGCTCAGTGGCATGGATCTGTTGATCACCGTGGATACAGCCTTGGCCCATTTGGCTGGCGCCCTGGGCATTCCCACTCTGATCCTGGTCTCCTACCTGCCGGACTGGCGCTGGATGATGGGTCGGGATGACAGCCCCTGGTACCCCACCTTCCGCATCTACCGGCAACCAAAACCCGACGATTGGGACGCCGTCATCAGGCAAGTGGTCGAAGACCTCTCAGCCAATCAGCCCAATTGATTCCGATTCATGGATGCAGGTACTAGAGTCCATCAGTCAAATCAGAAACCGCATTATGAAGGTCCGCAGGGCGTTCATCGGCCCTTGATTCCGGGTGATCTTGGGTTTCTCCCTTAGTATCCGATCCGCCAGGAGGGGTCATGAGGTCGCATGGTGGAACCCTTACAGCCACCAGTCCGTGGCGGCCTTGATCGGTTTGAGATCGGTCTCTAAAGGCTTATCGCGGTGCATGGCCAACATGTTGGCGGAGGCAATCCCGGGGAAAATGTTATTAGGATTGCCTTTGAAGTTGTTGGGGTTGAAGAGAGGAGGCGTGTGCCACCAGAGCCGGTAGCCCAGGCCGAACAGCTGCTGGATCAGTTCGGCGGATTTCTCCTCACGGTCGTTTTCCACGTACATGACAGGGCGGCACCGATCAATGGTGACGGCACCCCCAGTTAAAACCTTGGATTCGAAGCCCTCTACGTCCAGCTTGATGAAATCGACGTGATCCAAGCCGAAGTCATCCAGCTTTCCGAGTGGAACAGGCTCACCATCCGTCACCATATCCATGCCGACTCCGCCGAAATTATTGGGTGCCGCATAATCCAGGATAGGGATCATGCAGGTGCCTTGGCTGTCACCAAGTGCCATGGCATAGGTTCTGGCATTCGGAATGTTGTTGACCGCCAGATTGGCGCAAAGGATTTGATGAAGCATTGGCTGGGGTTCAAAGGCAACCACCATTCCTTCAGAACCCGTCAATTGGGCCAGGGGCACGGTGTGGGCACCAATGTTGGCTCCTATGTCCAGGACGATGGCTCCAGGGTGGACAAAGTGTTTGAAGATCGCCACCTCCCCCTCGCTGAATTCCCCATAATCCCTGAAGGAGCCTCCCACATAGCGATCATGAATGGGATAGAACATCTGGCCGTAGCGGCTGGGCGTCAGTTTAATGAAAGGAGAAAATCGCTGACAGGGCTCGTTTGACATGAAGGTGCCTCGACAAAGATTCTGTTGGAAGTATGGCAACTATCGAAAGGCAGATGGCCCTCTTAGCTGTGACAGGATGAGGTTGCGTGGAATGTTTGAACCAAAGAGCAGGATGATCTGGTGAATTCCAATCCTTCCAAGATGCTTGAAAAAGCCCGCATGTTGCACCGTTCCAAGAGATACGATGCGGCCCTCGCGACCTATCGTCGGTATCTGGGCCTCCAATCAAAGCATGCTTCGGCATGGGCAGATTCAGGGGATCTCTTGCTGATCATGGGTAGACTCGACGAAGCCTGCAAAGCCTGCGATCGGGCTCTCGAGCTGGATCCACATAATTTGCAAGCCCAGTTGGCCCTGGCGGAAGGCTTGGTCAAGAAGATGAACCTGGATAGAGCCATGGTGGTTCTATCTGAAGCACTCAACCAGCATCCAAACAACCTCGCTGTCCTGGAAGCCCTATGCCTTATCCCAGGGAACAAGCTTGACCTCCGCGAAGAAATGAAGCGCTATCTCGCTGCCGACCCTCCGGCTGAAAAGGTCTGGAATCTCGCCTGCCGCAACCTCCTCTTGGGCCACATGCGCCAGGGCTGGGAACAATATGAATCACGCTGGCAAGTGCCAAGCGTTGAAATGCGGCCAAAGGAATTCATGCTCGCCGAACCCCAGTGGAACGGTGAACCATTCAAGGGCAAGACCCTGCTGCTGCGCTGGGAGCAGGGCCTGGGGGACGTCATCATGTTCGTCCGCTATGCTCCTATGGTCAAAGCCCGCGGAGGGAGGGTCCTCCTGGAAGTCTTTGGGCCCCTGGCAGAATTGATGGCCACCTGTTCTGGCGTAGACGAGGTCATCAATCACGGAGATCCAATCCCGCCCTTCGATCTCCAGTTGCCACTGCTTTCCCTGCCACGAGTCTTCCAGACAGACTTGGATTCCATTCCTGCTGAAATTCCCTACTTGTCCATTCCTGCCCAAGTGCCGCACCAGGAGGGCATCGACAGGATCCTGGCCGCCACGCAAGGTCACATGCGGATGGGTCTGGCGTGGGCCGGAAGCCCCAAACACATCAGGAACGCCGAACGGTCCATTCCCCCGACCCTGTTAAAACCCCTTGAGGCCCTGCCTGTGGCTTGGCACAACTTTCAAGTGGAACGAGTGAGTGCGCCGCCTTTCCCTGGCATCGTCCCCATGGGCCCAGTGGTCAGCAGCAGCTTTTCGGATACGGCCTATGCTCTCTCCGCCATGGACCTAGTGATTACGGTGGATACCTGCATCGCCCATCTGGCAGGAGCTCTGGGGATCCCGACTTTCCTGTTGATCACAGCAGTTCCTGATTGGCGCTGGTTGATGGGTCGGGAGGACAGCCCCTGGTATCCCACCATGCGCATCTATCGGCAGCCAGAAGTCGGGGATTGGAATTCGGTCATCGAGAAGGTCGTCGCCGATCTGAGCTCATAATCAGCAAGGCCTCCCAGCAGGGGGGGTAAGGCCAACACCTCGTTCGCTGAGTCTTGGGGAGTCGACATGAATGGTCCCGAGAAGGACGCATCTCCGCAAACCGTCTTCATGTCGCTTCAGGAGTTCTTCGATCCAGACCGGCACGCCCCGGCACCGCTGGTGCTGCTGCCCCCGCCTCTGAATCCCTTCCCCCCGGAGGAGAAAGTCAGGATCTTCGCAAAGCTGATGTACCTCAGCCCGACCCTGAACCTGAAATGGGCTCCGGCCTTTGAGATGCTCCGGCGAGCGCTCGAATCGGAGGGGACCGTGGGAGCCCAGCGCGTGGTGGAAGCCTCCTCGGGGAACATGGCTCTGGCCCTGGCTTTGCAGAGCCGGGCCTTTGGGTTTTCCAGTGTGTCCTCCTATGTCCCCGCCGATCTCGCCTTAGTCAAAAAGGAACTGCTCCATCTGGCGGGCGTGAATCTTACGTTCTGCACGGATGTTCCGGGTGAACCTAGCGCCATCGAGAAGGCGCGAAGCCAGGGGGCTGAACCCGATTTCGTGAACCTGGCACAGTACGAGAATCCCGGCAATCCGGAGGCTCATGCTAGGTGGACGGCCACCGGGATCTGGGAGCAGACCCAGGGCTCCCTGACAGTCTTCTGTGGTGGTCTGGGCACGACGGGTACTTTGGTGGGGGCCAGAAACGTGTTCCGGACCCTGGCCCCGAAAGTTCAATTGGTGGGTTGCCTCTGCGCCCCAGGCCACGCCGTTCCGGGCCTTCGCACCGAGGAACGTCTGGCGCAAATCCGTTTCGACTGGCGGGAAGGCATCCATCGGGTCGAAGTGGAAACGAAAGAGAGCTACCGCGCAAGCTTGAAACTCATCCGGTCTGGCTTGCTGGCCGGCCCGAGCTCCGGGGTGGGTTTGGTGGGGCTCATCCGATTCCTGGAGAAGTGCCGGATGGACCCCGACAAGTGGTCAAGCCTGCGGAACGCAGCCGGCGACATCGTGGCCTCCTTCATTTGTGGAGACACACCTCATCTTTATATAGACAAGTACTCAACGATTCTGGACGCTGCCGACTTCGCCATGTGAGGGGCCAAGGCTAGATTCGATACCTCAAATTCCGGTCCTTATCGGCTGGCATGGCGCTCGAGCATGGCCCGGAACGCCCGGAAGACCCGCTGCATCTGCGGCCCCTTGTAGGGGTACAAGGCGGGCGGATCCATGTCGTGGACGATCATGGCCGTGTCGGCCTCGAAGATCAGCAACTTGCCGTCCCGGGTCTCCGCGCAGTCGATGGCGAAATACTCCAGATCCGCCCGGGCACAAAGGCCATCCAGCGCGGCGGCGTGCCGGACTGCGAAGTCCGTGTCAAAGGTGGCGAAGTGGCGGGCTTCCTCATTGCGTTTGTCGAGATCGCCGTCCATGCCGGCGTTGAGGTAGTGCAGCATCCAATGTTCTGCCACCGCCATGTGGCAGGCATAGGGCTTGCCGTCGATGAAGGCGATGCGCATCTTCCGGTGGAGGCCATCCGGGCCCCGGTAGTCGATGAAGGGTGAAAGGAAGAATGCCTCACCCTTCCCCCCGTGGATATATTCGGCCAAGTCGCTGGGGCCAGCGAGGCGTGCCAGTCCCTTTCCTCCATGGCTGTCCATGGGGCGCAGCAGAATCGGGAAGGTGCCACCCGGAAGCAGATCCCCAAGCATCAGCCGCCCTTCGGCGAGTTCCTTGAGGTCGCCCAAGGAGGCGCGAACCGTCGGCGGAATGGACAAGCCGGGGATGCCTTCAAGGAGCCGCCAGAGACGGTCCCTGGTGAGGGCCTGGATCTTCTCCGGCTTCAGTAGCACAGGCACCCGATGTCCCTCCAGATCTCTCTTGAGCTGGGCCAGCAGGGGCCGATTGGCGTCCGATTCGCCGATGCCCACGATGGCCAGGTCGTGGCCAGGCAGTTCCGGAAGGGGCTGGCCGAGCTGGGTGAAAACCAAGTCCAGAGTCACGTCTGAGCCCACCAGAAGGAACTGGACCGGCACATTGGCCATGACGTCCCCGGATCCCACGAACATGAGCAAGTGCAGTCCGGGAACCGCGGCGGGGGCGGGAATCCGGAAGGCCTTGCAAAGGGCCAGAGCCCGGGCCTGGCAGGCGAGCCCCTCTTCCTTGTACATGGACAGCTCGAGGAGCATCCCCAGGTCCAGCCAGGCGGCGGCATCCGAAGGATCTTCGGCGACCCGCGCCTCCAGTTGCCAGCGCAAATGCCCCAGGTTCTCCCCGTGCATGATCCGATGCGCCATCGGGGCCAGGCCCACGATCCTCGGGGGGGCGGGGCTTTCCGATGCTGGGCTCATGCCTGGTTCACGAAGGGTTGACCTCTGAATTCGAACCCTGAGTCTATCAGCGCTTCCCATTCCAAAGATCCCCACCTGGCTCGGAAGTCGAAGTCAGACCCTGGTAACCGGCAGCGCGGTCCAGCAAGCCGCGGAAGGCTGTAAAAACTTTACGCATCTGCGGCTGCTTGTAGGGGAACAGCTCCGCAGGGTCATTGGCGTGGACCATCGCAGCACAGTCGGCCTCGAACAACAACAACTGGCCATCCCTGGTTTCCGAGCAGTCGAGCACCACGTAGTCGAGTTGAAGCCGGTCATGAATGGCGCTTAGGGCTACCGCGTGCCGATGGGCGAACCCTTGATCGAAGTGTGCCATGAAGTCGGCCTCCTCGACTCGCTTCCAGGCACTCTTGTCCATCTCCGAGTTGACGAAGTTGACCATCCAATGCTCAGAAATCGCCAGGTGGCAGACCAGGGGTTGCCCGTCGATCAGAACGATTCGGCACTTGCGGAAAAACCCATCCGGGCCCCGGTAGTCGACGAACCTGGAGACATAGAACTCGGAAGCGGGTGAGGCTTGAAGGTACTCTTCGATCCCTGCCGCAGCCTCGAGTTTCCTGAGGTCCTGGCCCCGATGGGAGCCGACCGGCCGGACGATGATCGGGAACTCGGCACCCTCCGAGACAAACCGTTGGCACCCCTGCCGGGTAACACGCACAGTGGGTGGCATGACCAGGCCGGGGACTTCTTCCAGAAGCGTACAGGCCGTCTCGCGTGCCAGCAATGGAATGCGGTGAGGTGCGTTCACTACGGGTTCTGGCCGACCGGCCAGGTGCTCCTCGATCAGCTTCAGGACCGGAATGTTCTCGTCGGCTTGGCGAACCGCCGTGAAGATCAAGTCGTGTGCCGGAAGCCGATCGGGAAAGGGCAGTCCCGGTCCCAGGAACAAGAGCTGGAGTTCGACATCCGAATCTTCCAGCAGGAACTCGAGCGGCGTGTTGCCCAGGTAATCCCCAGGCGTCATCAAGGCGAGCAGGCGGAGTCCCACTTGGCCACGCTGAGGCCGGAGTATGTAATGTTGCCGCAGTTCCAGTGCCAGGACCTGGGTGGACAAGGCCATGTCAGGTTCACCTTTGAAGGTGAATATCCAGGAGAGGTCCATCAGCGAATTGGCGGCATTCACGTTACTTTTCGCCTGGGCCAGCAGCGCTGAGGCTACGGCCGTCATGTCGGTACCCGCCTTCTCCATCCTGAAGAGGGGAAGGCAGCCGATCAGCCGCTGGTTAGCTTCCATGGCGCGTGTCCCCCTTGCTCAACCATGAAGATCCTATGCTCAGCGACCGCTTGAGCGTAGAAAGAACGAGGAGCAGCAGGCTGGCTCAAAGCATTCGGCCGTGACCCGAGGGCGCCGAGGTGAATGACATGACGATCGTGGATGCATCTTCCCGAGGCCTGGATCCCGAGGATTGGCCGCAGGCGCGCCTTCAGGCGCACAGCATGCTGGACGACATGCTGGATCATCTTGAGGGCCTGCGGGCGGGCCCCGTATGGCGGCCCATGCCAGCTGCTGTTCGGGCTGGTTTCGACGCACCCCTGCCAGAAGAACCCTTGCCGCTCATGGAGGTGCACCAGGAGTTTCTCCAGTACGTGCTTCCCTATGGCACGGGTAACCTGCATCCGGGCTTCATGGGGTGGGTCCACGGCGGCGGCAATGTGGCGGGGATGCTCGGGGAAATGCTCGCCGCCGGACTCAACGCCAACCTCGGCGGCCGTGACCATGCGCCCATCGAGGTCGAGCGGCAGGTGCTGCGCTGGGTCCGCCGGATCTTCGGTTTTCCCGCAACGGCCAGTGGCCTCTTCGTGACCGGAACCTCCATGGCAAATTTCATGGGCCTGCTGGTGGCGCTGCGCGCGGCCGAGGAAAACCGAACCCCAGGAACCATCCAGGAAGGCCTCGTGGCCTATGCCTCCGCCGCCGTCCACGGTTGCGTGCCACGAGCCATGGACATGTCCGGACTGGGGCGCGGAGCCCTGCGCCTCGTGCCCGTGGATGGCGCGGGAAGGATCCGGCTGGATGCTCTTGAAAGTGCGATTGCGGAGGATCGAGACAGGGGCTTCCATCCCTTCCTGGCGGTGGGTACCGCTGGAACGGTGGACATCGGTGCCGTGGACAATTTGGCGGGCCTCGCGGATTTGGCCGGCCGCCACCAGCTTTGGTTCCACGTGGACGGAGCCTTTGGTGCCCTGGCCATTCTGGCACCTTCCTTGGCGCCCCTGCTTGCGGGCCTGGAAGGGGCGGATTCCCTGGCTTTTGATTTTCACAAATGGGCTCAGGTTCCCTATGATGCGGGCTACCTGCTGGTGCGGGATGGCGAACGACATCGGGCGGCCTTCGCCTCACGAGCCGCCTACCTGGAGCGTGCGACCCGGGGACTCGCCGCGGGTTCACCCTGGCCCTGCGACTTCGGCCCGGATTTGAGCCGTGGGTTCCGGGCCCTGAAGACCTGGTTCACCCTCAAGACCTATGGCCTGAGGAGGCTGGGCGAAGTGATCGAAGGGACCTGCGCCCTGGCACGGCAGTTGGAAGCGCGGGTGAAGGCCGAGGCATGCTTGGAACTGATGGCCCCCGTGGCCCTCAACATCGTATGTTTCAGGCACCGGGGGAAAGATCCAGATGCCCTGAATGCTCGCATCGTGGCAGACCTGCAGGAATCAGGGATAGTCGCACCATCCACCACACGGGTTGAGGGGAATTTGGTGATCCGTGCGGCCATCGTGAACCACCGCACCCAGGCCTGCGATGTGGACGCGCTTGTGGAAGCCGTGCTCGAATTCGGCAGACGCTTAGGAGCTGGAACTAAATAGGTGATGGCCTCGATAATTCCGTTCCAGCTCCTAATTCACGCTCCTGGGAACCCCGCCGAAAAGAGGTCGGGAAGCCCTGCCACAATGTCACTCATCCGCACAGGAATCACCTCTCGCCCCATGGTCAGCTGGGTCTATATGGGACTGCACCTGGCCAGGAAGGACGGGTCATGACTGCTGACCCGATGCCTCATGGTTCAGCTGGTTCCGCCGAGCCTGCGCAGATTCCCGAACACATCATCGTGCTGCTGCTCGAGGGCGCTCAGCGGTTTCTGGCCAGAGCAATCGATGCCATCCAGCGCGGAGACGGGGTGCTTCGCGATCGCGCTTTGAAGAGGATCAAGCCCATCCTCAAAGAACTCGACAGCCGCCTGAACCATGAGCAAGGAGGCGAACTGGTGGGCAACCTCATTCGGATCTACGACTGGTGGGACCGCGAGATCTCGGATGCCGGCGCCCATGCTGATGTGGACCGACTGCAGGGCATCTCCACTCAGATGGGCGAGATCCGAAGAGCCTGGGAGTTCGTGCTTTTCAAGGGAGAAGGGATGTCCGAAGGTCCGGATAGGTAGAACCCGCTCGGTGAATGGGAAGCCGCAGATAGGTTTCTAAATCGTTCCGAACAGCCGATCACCGGCATCGCCGAGGCCCGGGAGGATGTAGCCCTTCTCGTTGAGCTGACGATCCACCGCGCCCACGACTATGGTCAGATCGGGGTGATCCTTCTGAAGCCGCTCGAGTCCTTCCGGCGCTGCCAACAGTGCCACCAGGGAGAGATTGACGGCCCCGGCGGCTTTGAGTTGGCGAATGGCTTCCGAGGCGCTGCCGCCGGTAGCGAGCATGGGGTCGAGCACGAACACCGGTCGTGCCTCAAGAAGCGGCGGGAAGTTGCGGTAATAGGGAACGGGCACCAGCGAATCGTGATCGCGGTAGAGACCAAGGTGTCCGACCTTCGCCGTGGGAAGCAACTTCAGGAAGGACGGCAGCAGACCAAGGCCGGCCCTCAGGACTGGGACCAGAACCGGGTCCAGGGATTTCAGCCGCAATGAACCGGTGCGTTCGAGCGGGGTCTCCACCACCACCGATTCGGTGGGAAGCGCCCGGGTCGATTCAATGGCGAGGATGAGTCCCGCCTCTTCGAGCAGCATCCGGAACAGGCTTCCAGGCGTCTTGCGATCGCGGATGAGAGAGAGCTTGTGATGGAGCAGCGGATGATCGACTAGGTGGATCGTCATGGGGGCCTCGCGACACTTCCTTCAGGTTCGGAGATGCCGCCGGGGCGGCTTCCAGGGGGGGGGTGGTCGACCTGAAGCGTAGCAGGCAGGCGCCGCTTCCGGGGATGCGGGAGAGGCAGGAATTCGTCTTGCTGAGGGTCCGACCTCACCCTGCGACGCCACCTCGGAGGAAGGCGCATGGTCTTCTTCTGAAGTGTGTAGATCGGCTGGTGGTGGGTGTTTCCTTCAATTATACGCACTCCTGATTTCGGCTGTTTCTGAGGCTCTGGTCGCACGTCGGCTCGGACGCATGAGCAGAATTCCTTTGGGTGGGGTGGAATTGAATGGGAGGGTCGTGGGGAGGTAGCGTCAAAAAAAATGAAGATTTTTTGTTTTTTGCTGTTGACCTCTTCCAGATCGCTGGTTTCATGTTGAATCAGAGGAAAAACGGGCCATCATCTTCCCCATAGGGCCAACAGCGAGGTATCTGAGATTTGGAGTGCCAGAAATGCTAAAGAAAGTCGCCATCTTCAAGGCCCTGGATGTGGAAATCAAGAAGCAGAGGGGGCCCGTGGCGGTGAAGGATGCATATAAGGGACACCATTCTCTCAAGGAAGAGCTAAGTCAGACTGGAATCACCATTTTGGGTGAAGTTGCCGGTGGCGACCCTGGTCGCGGGCAGGTCCGGGAGTCCTACAAGGCCTCGACTCACGCCAAGAGTTTGGCCGAGAACGGTGCCCGGGCCATCTCGGTAGCCACGGACAAGTTCCTCTACTTCGGCGAGGACAAACACCTTTCAGAGGTTCGGAGCCAGGTGAAGCTGCCCCTGCTCCGACGGGAATTCATCTTCGAGGAATACCAGGTCGAGGAGAGCAAGATCCTTGGCGCCGATGCCATCTACCTGATGCCCGCCCTGCTGACAGAGGAGCGTCTTCAGACGCTGCTGAAATTCGCCACCAGCAAGGGTCTTGACGTGGTGGTCGAAGTCACTTCGGAAGCTGAATTGCGCCGGGCCGTCGAGGCTGGGGCCGACATCATCTGTGCGGTCGGCCGGAACCTCGATACCTGGGAAGCTTCCTGGGATCAGGCCGTCGCTCTGGTCAAGAAGATCCCCAAGAGTTGCCTCAAACTCGTCGAAGGCGGCGTGCATCGTCTGGAGCAGATCAAGCAGATGGAAGCCCTGGGCGTCCATGGCGTACTGGTCGGCGACGCCCTTCTCGATGACTACTATCCCGGCAAGCGCCTGGCCCAGATCCTGGCAGGCGTGGAGCCCCCGAAGAAAGCCGCGAAGCCCAAGGGCAAGACCGGCTCTGCCGCCGAAGCGGCGCAAGCCCCCACGGCTGCTCCCGCAGCCAAGGAACGCATATCCACCCCGCGGAAAGACCCGGTTGAACCTGGCACAAAAAGTGCTACAGCAAAACCATCTTCCCGCACGACCCCTTCCAACCCCGCCCAAAAGGGCGTAAAGGAGCCACCCATGGCTGAACTGACCAACCCGGTCGCCACCCCCGAGCCCGTCGCCGCCAAGAAGCCGGCGAAGAAGGCCGCCCCGAAGAAGAAGGCCGCCGCCAAGAAGCCGGCTGCCACGAAGGCCGCGCCGAAGAAGG
>CAIQPH010000113.1 GCA_903873655.1 uncultured Holophagaceae bacterium
AGGGTGTCCTTGGCGTCGGGTCCGAGATGCCTGGGGGAACGGCCGTACTGGCGGGCGATGCGGCTGATGAAGGCCTCGGCCAGAGGCAGGATGTCCTCGGGACGCTCGCGCAGGGGGGGGATGCGGAGCGGCACCACTGCTAGGCGGAAGAAGAGGTCTTCCCGGAAGCGGCCGCGGGTGATCTCGCCGGCCAGGTCCTTGTTGGTGGCGGTGATGACGCGCACGTCCACGCCAATGGCCCCGCCGCCGCCCACGGGTTCCACGCGGCCCTCCTGGAGGGCCCGGAGCACCTTGGCCTGGGTCTTGAGCGACATGTCGCCGACTTCATCGAGGAAGAGGGTGCCGCCGTCGGCCTCGCGGAACTTGCCCTTCTGATCTCGGACGGCGCCCGTGAAAGCGCCCTTCTGGTGGCCGAAGAGCTCACTTTCGATGAGCTCCTCGGGGATGGCCGCGCAGTTCACCTCGATGAAGGATGCCTCCCTGCGCGAACTCTGGGCATGGATGAGGCGGGCCACCTCCTCCTTGCCGCTGCCGTTCTCGCCGGTGAGCAGGACGCGGCCTTCGGTAGGCGCCACCAGGGCCACGTCAGCCAGGAGCCGCTTCATGGCGGGGCTATCCGCCAGGAAGAACCGGCCGCCCTCCACCTCCGCGAGCAGGCGCTGGTTTTCCTGTTCCAGTTTTGACTGGCGGAGGGCGTTGCCCACCACGAGCAGCAGCCGGTCGAGGTCGATGGGTTTCTCGAGGAAGTCGAAGGCGCCGAGCTTGGTGGCCTGCAGGGCCGTGTCGATGCTGGCGTGGCCCGAGATCATCACCACCGGCAGGTCAGGCCGGAGCTGCTTGGCCTGTTTCAGGGTCTCCAGGCCGTCCTGCCCCGGCAGCCAGACATCCAGGAGCATGAGCTGCAGGCCCTCGCCGTCCGGGTTGTTCAGCAGGTCGATGGCCTGCTCGCCCCGCTCGGCCTTCACCACGTGGTAGCCCTCGTCCTTCAGGGCTTCGCCCAAGGATCGCCGGATGCCCGGCTCGTCATCCACCAGGAGGATGGTTGTGGGGAGGCGCATGAATTCATGCTGGACGCGAGCCAAGCCTTTGTCCAGCAAGAGGTTGAAGCCTGTTCTTCGAGGAGTGTTCAGGCACTCCCCGCTGGCGCAGGGAGCGATAGGGAAAAGCAGGAGTATGGTGGGGGCCGAGGCTCGCATGTGTGAACGCACTTCACTTCCCACCCCTGAGCAGGATGCTGCCGTCACGCCGATCATGGGTCCCTTCCTGAAGCGTCAGGTGCTGGTGTGCACCTCGAAAAGCTGTGCGGCCAATGGCTCCGAGGCGGTGCTGGAGGCTTTCAAGGCTCACCTGATCGAGGAGAGCCTACTGTTCTTCAAGGGCAACCGTGAGGGGGAGGTTCAGTGCGGCCACTGCGGATCCGTGGGCTTCTGTGCCATCGGCCCGGCCGTGCTGGTGTATCCCGATGGTGTCTGGTACGCCCATGTGACGCCGGCGGACGTGCCCGAAATCATCGAGAGCCATCTCAAGGGTGGGGTGCCCGTGGAACGCCTAGTGAGGAAGCGGCTGGGCTAGCGGCCTTCTTCGAACCTGCTGCGCTCCTCTGCCGTGTCCACATCGGTCCACTCGGGGCCTTCCCGGGGAAGGGCGAGGTGGGGCAGAGCGTTGGCCAGCGCCATCAGTGAGGGCGCCGTTGACGCGGTCAGGGCCGACCTGAGGGCACTTGGAAGCCACCCACCCAGGGGCTGGAGATGCCCCCCGTGCAGGGCCATGACCCAGCGTGTGTGGAAGGGATCCATGGTTTCGCAGACGCTGGCCCAATCGCTGAGGCGGTCCGGGGTCCAGCGCACCTGGTCGCAGGCCACGACCCACCAGACCTCCACCACCGCCGCATCCAGGGCTGCCCAGCGGCGGAGGGCCACCGCTGGACCTTCCCGTGGGTCATCGAGGCGGGGCAGGTCCGGTCGGTCGGGGAGAGGCTCTCCGAGCACTTGGATCGGGGCACCGGGGAATACGGTTTCGAAAACCCGCGCCAGATGGCCGCCCCAGGAACCCCCCTCCGGGTGATCCAGCGCATGCTTAGGCGCGCCCATGCGGGCGCCTGCGCCGCCGCTCAGCAGCAGCAGGCCAGGCTTCACCCGCCCACCTGCCACATGCCCTGGGTCAGGCTCGGCGTGTCGCCCCGCCGCATGGGGTGGCAGTCCAGCTTCTCGATGAGGGTCTGCCGGATGAGCTGGGCGAGATCCTCGTGCGAGGCATGGTTGCGGAGCGGCTCGAGCAGGTCGACGGCCTGGTGCCCGAAGAGGCAGGCCTTCAGTTCCCCGCGGCTGGTGAGGCGCACGCGGTTGCACCGGTCGCAGAAGTCAGCACTGAGCGTGGAGATGACGCCGACCCTCCCCGCGCTGCCCGGAATCCGGAAGAGCCGCGCGGGACCCTCCTCCAGGCCAATGGTCGGCTCTTCTTCGAGGTCGGCTCCCAGTCCCTCCTGGATGGTCTGGAGGATGTCCGCCGCAGGCATGAACTGAGCCTTGTCCCAGCCGTTCTCCCGGTAGGGCATGAACTCGATGAAGCGGATCTGGAAGCCTTCCCGTTGCGCGAGACGGACCAATGGGATGATCTGGTCGTCGTTCCAGCCCCGCAGCACCACGGTGTTCAGCTTGGCCTTCAAGCCCGCAGCCCTGGCCGCCTCCAGGCCGGCCAGCACCTTGCCCAGGCCATCCCGTTGGGTCAGGCGTTTGAAGGTGGTCCGATCCGCCGCGTCCAGGCTGACGTTGACGCCGGCCAGTCCTGCGTCACGCAGGGCCCGGGCCCGCCGGGCCAGGTGGATGCCATTGGTGGTGAGGTGCACCCGGCCTTCCACCTCCGGACTGATGCCCGCGATGATGGTCTCCAGATCGCGCCGCAGCAGGGGCTCTCCACCCGTGAGGCGGACCTTCCGGATGCCGAGGCGTACGAATACCCGCACGAGCTGGACCACTTCGTTGCGGCTCATGGCCGGGGCTTCGTCCGTTCGGAGGCAACCCGTCCTGGGTTTGCAGTAGACGCAGGCGAGGTTGCACTGCTCGGTCACAGACACGCGAAGATAGGTTATGGCGCGCCCCAGGCCGTCTGCCAGTCCGTCCCTGACCCGCAGCATGCGCGGCATCGGAGTCTGGGGGAGGCTGGGGAAGAAGGGGCACACGGGGGCTCCGGGTTCTTCCAGGATGATGGGGTCAGCTTTGGGCCATCGGAGTTCGTGCCCAAGGTCACAGGGGCCGGGGGCAGCGGTTCTCCGTGAGAACATGGCTTCATGCTGGTGGACGCGCACTGTCATCTCACAGGTTCCTACCTGGCGGAGGACCAGGTGGAAGCTACCCTTCTCCGGGCCCGGGCCCACGATGTGACGGGCTTCATTGCCGTAGGCACCGATCTGGAGGATTCCCGGGTGGTGCTGGCCATGGCCACCCGGATTCCCGGCGTCCAGGCCAGCCTGGGGGTGCATCCCCACGAGGCAAAGACCTGGTCGCCGGAGGTGGAAGCAGGTCTTCGGCTGATGGTGGCGGATCCGTCCGTGCGGTTCATAGGAGAAACCGGGCTCGACTGGCACTACGACCTGAGTCCGCGGGCCGAGCAGGAGGAGGCCTTCCGGGCCCAGATCCGCTTGGCCAGAGCCATCCGGAAGCCCCTGATGATCCATACACGATCAGCCCCTGAAGCCACCCTCCGCATCCTGGAAGAGGAGGGGGCCGATGCGGTGCGCGGCATCATCCACTGCTTCAGCGAGGATCGCCCCTTTGCCCAGCGGGCGCTGGATCTGGGGTTCTTCCTGAGCTTTTCGGGCATCGCTACCTTCAAGAAGGCCGAGGCGGTGCGCGACGTGGCGGCCTGGGCGCCCGCGGACCGGATCCTGGTGGAGACGGACGCCCCCTTTCTCGCGCCGGTGCCCTACCGGGGGAAGCCCAATGAACCCGGCTTCGTGAGGTTCACCGCGGAGGCGGTGGCGGACCTGCGGGGCATTCCTCCGGCGAGGCTGGCCGAACTGACCACATGCAATCTGGAGGCCCTGTGCGGCTGGGCACCCTCCTCCTGACCGGTGCGGCGCTGGCCGCGCAGGGCCTCGTAGCCCAGGGTCACCCGGCCCTCTCCTGGGAACGGGTCTTGCCTCTGGATTGGCAAGTCGGGCCAGGCTCGCCTCCCGCCAAAACACTTGCGGACCCGGTCGCTTCGACCGGTCCCCTGGAGGCCCGGGTCACGGGGGACGGCACCCTCAGCCTCCGTGATGCCCGCGGGATCATCCGCCTGAAGACCGGCCTGCCGGGGCGTCCCCTGAAGGCCTGGCGGGATGGCGGCTGCCCGCTCGCCTCTCCTTCAGGTGCCTGGTCGTTCCCGGCGGACACACCTCTGAGCCAGGGGCTGGGCGGGCTGCGCTGGGTCGCAGAGGACTTCCGCCCCTTCCTCCGCGGTCTGCTCTGGATCCTTGAGGATGGCGAGGGGTTCCTGACGGTGGTCCACCCCGCCACGGCACGGATCGAGTATCTGCCGCTGCCCCCGGGACGGGACCTGCGGCTCCGTTTTCTTCCAGATCGGCTGGAGGTGGCGGCAGGAGACGTGGACCGGGGTGCCCCAAGGCAATGGTCGATTCCCTGGATCGGGCTGCTGCCGCGACTGGCCGCACTGGGGCCCCATGCCGATCGCACCAAACCCGGCACTGCCCTCGTCCCCTTCCCGAAGGATTGAAGCCTGAAGCTTGAAGCCAGAAGCCTGAATCCAGAAGCCTGAAGCCGGCCTCTTGGCACGACCCTGGCTGTGCACCTGCTGGAACGGATGCGTGGGATATGGCGTCCATTCATGAGGAGGGCCCATGCGCTCGATCTCCACCCACTCCCGACTGGCCGTGCTGCTGCTTTCCGGAGTCACGCTCATGGCGGCTCCTCAGACCATGCCTCCGCCTCCGACGCAACTCCCGCCTCCGCCTCCTTCGCAACTACCATCGCCAGACCAGGTTGAGGATGACTCCTACCAGGGCGAAGCGCCGGACCGCTATGCCATGGTCCGTTCCCTGGAAGGCGAAGTGCACATCCGCAAGGGTGATGTGGATGAGCTGCTCAGCCGGGGCACGCCCATCGCCGAGGGCGATGTTGTGGAAAGCCGCGGTCGTGGCGTTCTGCAACTGGGTGACGGCACCCGCATCGCCTTTGGCGGCGCCACCCACTTCACCGTGGCTTCCCTCTTCACCGACTTGAAAGGCGAGAAGCAGGTCCTCCTCCGTCTGGACTACGGTCGGCTCCGCGTGTTGCTGGGTGGGCAGTCCGATGCCCGGTTCCGGGTGGATACCCAGTCCGGTTCAATCACCTGCTTCGACAAGGGCTCGTTCAGCGTCGAGGCCGAGCGGGACAGGATCGTGCGGCTCAAGGTCCTCAGCGGGCGCGTGACCTTCGCCAACGAGCGTGACCAGACCCGTGTCAACGCTGGCGAGCGATTGACGGTCTTTAGCCCCCTGGATGGCCTCGATCGGGTGCGGGGCTTCAATACCTATGATGGCGACGACTTCGACCGCTGGAGCGACCGCGCCGTCCTGGTCCAGCGCGGGGAAAGCTGGGATCGCGTGCCGCCCGAACTGCGCAACTACGCCGATGAACTCGACGGCCATGGCCGCTGGGTCCAGTCCGATGAGTTCGGTTGGGTATGGCAGCCCGCCGGCGTGGCCGAGGACTGGCGCCCCTATTACGACGGACGCTGGGCACCCTACTCAGGCGGTATGACTTGGATCTCGAACGAGCCCTGGGCCTACGTGGCCTACCATCACGGCCGGTGGAACTGGGGCGCCGGGCTCGGCTGGTGCTGGATTCCCGGCATCTACTACAGTCCCGCCTGGGTGGCCTGGAACAACACGCCCGGCTACTGCGGTTGGGCGCCCCTTGGCTATTACAACACCCCGTGCACCTGGGGCTATGGGGCCTGGCGGGGCGGCTATGCCTGGAACGTGGTGTCCATCAACTTCATCAACGTGACGAATATCCGCACCCGCGTCTACACGGATGTCCATGTCATCGGCGCCTTCAACAGCCCGGCCGAGGGCCGGGACCTCCGCGCACCCTGGCATCGATCCCCGCTGATCGTATCGAGTGCAGAGTTCCGCAACCCCGTCCAGATCCAGACGGCCTTCCGCCGTGACGTGCATTGCGAGCGGATCGTCGCCTACGAGCGCCAGGCCCGGGCCACCACCGGGCGCACCATCATGCGCCGTGACCTGGCCCCTCCACCGACTGCGGGCGCGCGGCCGCAGGGAGGCAGTGGACCCGCCAGGGTGCCCTTCGAGGTGCGGGGCCGGGCCATTTCCAATGAGCGCCCACTCACACCCAGGGAACCCGCCCAGGGCCCCCGTCTCCGCCCAGAAGAGCGACGTTCCGAGCCTGTGCCTCGGGAGCACGGCGTCGAGCCCCGGCCGGCCTCGGGCAGGCAGCTGGAGCCGATCCCTCGCGAGCGGCCAGTGGAGCCCCGCCCGCGGGTGGAGACCCCGGAACGGCCCCGGCCGGTGGATGAACGTCGGGTGGAGCCCACACCCAGGGAGCGCGCTCCTGAGGCCAATCCTCGCGTAGACCGCGGGGAACGCCGGGTGGACCCTCCGAAGGCCGTGGAGCGGGAAAGTCGGCCCGCTCCGCGGCCGGAGGCGCCCCGCGAAAAGCCCCACGAGGAAAGGAAACACGAAGAAAAGAAAAGCTGAAGCGGGCCTGAGCCCTCTTCCTCTGACATCCAGACAGCGCGCAATAGGGCCCCGAGCGGGGCCCTATTGTTAACGCCGCCGCGTAGCGGTGGCGCAGATCCTAGGCCACCTCAATCGGATAAATCCCCTTCTGGATCAATTCGGATGCGATCCGGCCGCGCAGACGGGCGCTGCTGGTGGGATGGAACTCGGTGAAGGCCTTCACGCCAGCCAGAGCATGACGCAGGGCCTCGCCTTCGACCACGTCGGCGCAGAGCATGCGAGCATTGCCGTGGACCTTGTGCCAGCTCTCGTTCACGTAGAGCTCGGTCATGTCCCGGGCGATCTGGGCCCAGCGGTGACCCGACTCCAGCATGCGTTCGGCGCGGACCACGGCACTTTCCATGGCGTAGATCTCCATGAGCATGTCACTCATGCGGCCCATGACCTCCTGGTTATCGATGAGCTTCTGGCCCAGTACCTGGACGGCAAGGCCGGCCGCCAGCATGCACTGGCGCTTGCTGAGTTCGACGCCGTGCTTGAGGCGGGCGAGGGGGCCCGTGAAGCTCTCGGCCTTGATTGGGTTCGAGATTTCCTTGGCCACCTGCTGGCCGAACTGCATGAGAGGCAACCCGCCCTTCATGGCCCGCTTGAGCAGGGTGCCGGCGATGAGCAGCCGGTTGATCTCGTTGGTGCCCTCGAAGATGCGGTTGATGCGACAGTCGCGCAGGGCTTTCTCGGGTGGGTATTCGGCGCTGAACCCATAGCCGCCATAGGCCTGCACGGCCTCGTCCGCCACGAAGAAGAGGGCCTCGCTGCCCCAGACCTTGGAGATGCTGCACTCGATGGCGAATTCATCGATGACGGCCATCTTGTCGGCGCCGGCGGTGGGGCTGTCCCAGCTCGTGGTTGCCAGGGCGTCGTCGAGGTAGCCGATGGTGCGGAAGTTCATGGCCTCGCAGACGAAGATCTTGGTGGCCATGTCCGCCAGCTTCTGCTGGATGAGGCCAAAGGAGTTGATGGGCTTCCCGAACTGCTCACGCTCGCTGGTGTACTTGATGACGTACTCGAGGATCCGTTTCATGCCGCCCTGGCTGCCCACGCTG
>CAIQPH010000114.1 GCA_903873655.1 uncultured Holophagaceae bacterium
CTGGATCAGGCGGAGGCTTAACATGTCGCAGTTCCTCGGCAAGCAGGTGGTGCTGACCCTCAAGCGCTCCATCATCTGCACCACTCCCAAGCACCGCGCCTTCATGCAGACCCTCGGTCTCAAGCGGCCCGGCGATACCCGCGAATGCGAATACACCCCCAACGTCCACGGGATGGTCAAGCTCGTTCCCCATCTCATTGGCGTCCAGGTGAAGGGGTAGACCATGAAACTCAACGAACTCCGGCCCGCAGAGGGCGCTACCCAGTCCCGCAAGCGGCTTGGCCGCGGCAAGGGCTCCGGCCTCGGCAAGACCTCCGGCCGCGGCGAGAAGGGCCAGAAATCCCGGTCCGGCTACCGCAGCAAGCGCGGTTTCGAAGGCGGCCAGATGCCCCTCGTCCGTCGCCTGCCCAAGCGCGGCTTCACCAACATCTTCGCTGCCGAGACCAAGGAGATCACCCTCGGTCTCATATCCATCCACTTCCTGGATGGCGAGACAGTGACCCTCGAGGCGCTTCGCGAGAAGAAACTCGTCAACTCGCGTGTCGAGAAGATCGTGGTGCTGGCCAGCGGCGAACTCACCACCAAGGTGAACGTCGTGGCTGACCGGATCACCAAGGGCGCCCGCGAAGCCATCCTGGCCAAGGGCGGCACCATTCAGGAGCCCGCCGCGAAGTCGGCCGAGTAACAGCCGATGAACCGCCTCAGGAACCTTTTCGCCATTCCGGAGCTGCGCAAGCGGCTCCTCTTCACCCTGCTGCTCCTGGCGATCTACCGCCTGGGCGTGCACGTCAGTGTGCCCGGGGTGAATGCCGAGAACCTGGCGGCTGCGCTTCGTCGCGGTGGTGGCGGACTCTTCGATGTCATCGACCTCTTTTCCGGAGGCGCATTCAAGAAGTTCTCCGTCTTCGCCCTCGGCATTGCCCCCTACATCACGGCCAGCATCGTGCTGCAGCTGATGGGGGCCGTGGTGCCCTACCTAGAGAACCTCCAGAAGAAGGAAGGCGAGGCGGGTCGGCAGAAGATCAACCAGTGGACCCGCTACATGACCGTGGGCCTGGCCTTCGTGCAGGGCCTGGGCATCGCGTCCCTGGCCCAAAGCCAGAATGCGCCCGGTCTGGAAGTCGTGACCAGCTCGATCTCCCCCACGGCCTTCCGGTTCCTGGCCGCCTTCACACTGTCCGTCGGCACCATGTTCGTCATGTGGATCGGCGAGCAGATCACCGAGCGCGGCATCGGCAATGGCATCAGCCTCCTTATTTTTGCTGGCATCGTTGCGGGCCTTCCCCAGGGCCTGACCACCTTGACGCTGATGATCACCCAGTCGCTGAAGAACGCGCCGAACGTCCCGCCGCCAGGCATCTTCATCCTGCTCCTCGCGGCCATGACCGTGGTGCTGCTGGCCGTGGTGCTGGTGGAAAACGCCTACCGGCGCATTCCCATCCACTACGCCCGCCGGGCCGATTCGGCTGGCATGTCCAGCCAACGCAGCTCGTACATGCCCCTGAAGGTGAACACCGCCGGCGTGATGCCCGTCATCTTCGCCAGTTCCGTGATCTTCTTCCCGGCGACCATCGCCCAGTTCACTCGCTGGGAATGGCTGGCCAAGGCGGCTTCGTACGTGAGCCCTCAGACCCACTTCTGGGTCTACACCCCGGTCTTCGTCGGCGTGGTGATCTTCTTCGCGTTCTTCTACACCAGCATCGTGTTCAATCCCGACGAGACCGCCGAGAACATGAAGCGGTCCGGAGGCTACATCCCGGGCATCCGGCCGGGCAAGGAAACCAG
>CAIQPH010000115.1 GCA_903873655.1 uncultured Holophagaceae bacterium
CCCAGCAGCGCAGACACGAGGACGAACAGGGTGCTCTCGGGCAGGTGGAAGTTGGTGAGCAGATGGTCGGCGGTGCGCAGGTTGTAGCCCGGTGTGATGAAGAGCCGGGTGGCGCCCGCGCGGGCCAGCCGGTGGCCATCCCAGGCGCCCTCCAAAGTGCGCAGCGAGGTCGTTCCGATGCAGAGCACGGGCCTGGAGCGATCCAAGAGGACGGGCTCCAGGGCGACCTTGGTCTCTTCCGGGATTTCGAAGCGCTCCTCGTGCATGGCGTGATCTTCGAGGCGCTCGGCGGTCATGGGGCGGAAGGTCCCGAGCCCCACCTGGAGCCGCACCGGGTGCCAGCCGCAGCCGCGGGCCCCCAGGGCCGCGATGAGCTCAGGCGTGAAGTGGAGGCCGGCGGTAGGGGCCGCGACCGCCTCGCCTTCCCTGGCTGCGAACACCGTCTGGTAGCGGGTTTCATCTTCGGCATCGGCCAGGTGCTCGATGTAGGGCGGCAGGGGCAGTCGGCCGATGCGGTCGATCTCGTCCCAGTCCAGGCCATGGTCCGCATGGACCCGGATGGTCCGGAGGCCCTCAGGCAGCGACTCCAGCACCTCGATGCGGGCCAGTTTGTGCTGGGACACCGGATCGACGACGGTCGCCGAGGCGCCTGGCTTTAGGCGGGCGCCGGGTTTCACCAGAGCCTCAAACACGCCTGCGCCAAGACTCCGCAATAGAAGCGCCTCTCCAGCGCCGCCGCCACCTCGTCGGAGGAACAGGCGGGCATGACGTACCCGGACATCATTCGGCACACAGATGCTGCCGGCCGGGAGGAGGCCCGGAAGCTCCCGGATGGCGTGGTGGGACCAGCTACCTGTCCGTGCATCCACCACTAGCAGACGTGCCCCATCGCGGTCCGGCAGGGGGCGCTGCGCGATGAGGTCCGGTGGCAGGTCGAAGTGGAAGTCGGAGCGCAGCATTAGGGTCTGTTTTCAAAGTGGATGTGAGCCGCGACGTCGGCCAGCCGCGCTCCTGGCAGATGTCTGTTCGTCTCGCGTATCGCCGCAGGCGATACCGAGAAGGCGGCGGCCGCAGGGCGATGCGGGACATCGTTCACCATTCGCGCAGCGAATAGGGCCGCATCGGTGCAGCCGATGGCGGGGGCGAAGCCCCGAGGGCCACAGGCCCGAGCCAGGGTCGGCAACGCAGCCAGGGGTGCTGCTGGCCCCGTCCCGAAGGGCAAGGAGCGTCGCCCGGCGCGATACTGCGTCAAGCTCCTCGTCAATAGTACCGCTATTGCCATCGTCGCTTTCCTTGTCTCGCTTGGGCGGCGCCCCTTGCGCGGCCACACCCCACTTTGAAAACAGACCCTAAGTCCCGGTTCATGCCTCGGCGAACTGGAGCTTGTGCAGGCGCGCGTACTCGCCACCTCGAGAGATCAAGTCCTCGTGGGTGCCCTCTTCGACAATGCGGCCATGCTTCATGGCACAGATCCGGGTGGCCCGCTGGATGGTGCTGAGGCGGTGGGCGATCACCAGCGTGGTTCGATTCTCCATGAGCGTTTCGAGCGCCGCCTGCACGGCCCGCTCGCTTTCGGAATCAAGGGCACTTGTCGCCTCGTCCAGGATGAGGATGGGCGGATCCTGCAGAAGGGCCCGGGCGATGGCGAGGCGCTGACGCTGACCACCGCTGAGGCTCGAGCCTGCTTCCGCCAGGGGCGTGTCGTAGCCCTTGGGCAAAGCTATGATGAAGTCATGGGCGTGAGCTTTCTTGGCGGCGATGATGACTGCCTCCCGGCCGGCCTGGAGGCCATAGGCGATGTTGTCGTGCACCGTGTCCATGAAGAGCAGGGTCTCCTGGGTGACGATGCCTATGTGTTTCCGGAGTTCCCGCGGATCGAAGTCACGCAGGTCGCAGCCGTCCAGGGTCAGGCGGCCCGCCGTGGGATCAAAGAAGCGCGGTACCAGGTTGACCAGGGTGGTCTTGCCGCCACCGCTGCCGCCCACCAGAGCCACGGTCTCCCCGGAGCGCACCTCGAGGTTGATGTCGCGCAGGATGGGGTGCTTGGCCTCGTAGGCGAACTGGACGCCCTCGAACCGCAGGACCGTGGGGGTGGCCGGCACGGGAGCGGGCTGGGCGGTTTCGGGGAGCTCGCAGGTCCGGCTGAGCATGCTGTAGACGCGGTCGAGGCTGGCCGTGGCCACCTGGGCGTCGTTGTTGAGCTTGGTGAGCCGTCGGAGGGGATCGTAGAGCTGGTAGACCGCCAGCAGGTAGGTGAAGAAATCCGCCCCCGTGAGGCGCCCCGAGCGGATCTCTGAAGAGGCATAGGCCACCAGGCCCGCCAGCAGGCAGCCACCCACGAGTTCCATGATCGGGGTGGACAGGGCGGCGGCCCGGGCGCTCTTCATCCCCAGGCGGTAGAGCTCGTAATTCTGCTTCTTGAACCGCTGGACTTCGAAGTCCTCGCGGGCGAACCCAAGGACTACGCGAATGTTGCTGAAGACCTCCTTGAGGCGCTGGAGCAGGTGGCTGGAAGCCTCCTGGTTGCGGTGGTTCACGGCCCGGATGCGGCGGCTCAGCTTTCGCACCGGGATCACCACGAGGGGCCCGGCGATGAAAAGAGTCAGGGAGAGTTTCCAGTCCATCCAGAGGAGGGCAGCCACCATGGCCACGGCCAGGCAGATCTCCCGCACGGCTTCCGCCAGTTGGTTGCTGGCGATGCCCTGCACGGCGCCTACGTCCGAGATGCAGCGGGTGAGGAGCTCGCCCACCGGATGCTTCTGGAAGAAAGCGGGCTCCTGGCAGAGCAGATGGCCGAACAGCCGCTCCCGCAGTTCCTGGGTGGCGCGGATGCCCGACCGGACCATCAGCAGGGTGCCGCTGTAGGTCAACAGGCCCTTCACGAGGAACAGACTCACGAGCAGAAGGGGCACGAAATGCGAACTCTGCTGGAGGTCTGCGCGTTGGGGCAGGTGGGCCATCAACCAGAGCTTCAGCTGGTCCAGGGCGGCGAAGGCCCCGGTGGCTTTGGCGCCGGGCGGGGCCATGTGCAGATTGTCCTTGAAGACGAAGTTGAGGCTTCCGATCAGCAGGGACTGGCAGAGTCCGGCGGCCAGAAGCAGGAGCATCCCGCCCAGGATGGCGGGCAGGAACCGGAGCAGGTGCTCCCGGTAGAATCGTCGGATGCTGGACATGGACCCTCAGCCATTCAGCTTAGCGGATCAGTCCTATTCCACCGTCACCGTCACCGTGCTCTTGCCGTCGTCCAGGCTGAACAGCTCGGTGCCCTTGGGGGCATTGAGCGCCTGCTCCATGAGCCGGTCCGGATCCACGCCTTTCTTCCGGGCCTGGCGCAGCTGCTCGTCCGACAGGTAGCCACCGACGGCGCGGGCGAGGCCCAGGGCCAGGCGCACCGTGAGGGCCTCCGTCTTGTTGCGCTCCTTCACGCGGACCACGAGGAAGCGCCCCTGGGCGGGACCCGCAGCCTGAGGCTGGACACCCATGGACAGGAGAGCCAGACGGCAGGCCTCGGAAGACACATCCACCCGCAGACCCGCCTGGAGCACGGGAAGCGCACGGGCATCCTGGCGCTTGGCCAACTGCAGGGCTGCCGCGATGCGGATCTCCTCGCGTTCATCGGACAAGGAACTGGCCAGTGCCGCCGTGGCTGCCGGGCTGTCCCATTGGCGGATGCCCCAGCAGCGCACGCGGTTGAGCCGGGCCTCCTTGCCGAGCAGGCGCTGATCGGTGTGCTTGGCCAGAAACTCCGAATAGGCCTCGGCAGCCTCGTCCCAGCGTTGATCCTGCTCCAGGCTGGAGGCCAGCCAGTAGCGGGCATCGGCGGCCCGCGAGGTGGCGGGAAATTCCCCGAGCAGGGTGCGGTAGGTCTGGGCTGCCTCGAACCAGCGCTGGGCGTAGCGCAGGTCCCGGGCCTGGCGGAACAGCGCTCCCGCCGGGCCGTCCGGAGCCTTGGCTGCCGGGCTCACCAGGGCCGGGACCACCATCACCAGGCCGGCGATCATGCGCCATCCCCACGGAGGCGGCGCTCCATGCGCTCAGCCTCGGATTCCAGGTTGTGGGTCGCTGCCCATTGGCGCAGCTCCCGGGCCCGCTCGGGGTTGAGGCAGTTGTCCTCGAAGGCCACCTCGGCGAGCCAGGCATGCAGGCTGGCGCGGATGATCTCGGCCTCCCTGCTGGGGGCACCCTGTGCGGCCAGCTGATGACTGGCTTCGAGCAGGATCACGGCCATGTCGCGTTCCTGGTGGCGGTCCTCCTCGCCCTTCTTGCACAGGGCTGGATTCTGCTCGAAGTCCTGGAGAAGCGTCGTGCTCTGTTGGAAGAAGGCGATCCAGGCACGGTCCTGGGTGCGCTTCCGGGCCAGCTGTTCGAGGCGGACCGTGTCCTGGGCTTGGCGCTGCAGGGTCTGGAAACGCTTGAGCGTATAGGCGGCAGGAACCAGGGCGACCAGTAGGACGGCCGCCGCGGCCAGCGACCAGGTGGTGGTCCAGTGGGCCCGGGGGGCGGGAACCAGGGCCTCGGTCAGCGCCAGGCCGTGGCTTCCCAAAGCCAGGTGGAGTTCCAGCAGATCGGCCAATTCGGCCTGAAGCACCGGATCCTCGGGCCAGGCTTCGGGCTGTTCGAGGCGTTCGAACAGTCGGGCGTCGTCCAGGGAGTCTGGATCGAGGCGCTGGTGATCGGAGGGGGCGGTCATGGCTGGGGTCCTAGGGTCTTGCGAAGTTTCTGAAGACTTTGGAAGAGGGTGGCTTTCACGGTTCCTTCGGCACAACCGAGGTCCTGGGCGATCCGCTTCACGGGGTGCTCCTGGACGTAGTAGCCAAGGACCATGGCCCGCTGGCGTGGGGTCAAGCCCTCCAGGGCTCCGCGCAGGGCCTGGATTCGCCGGCTTTGGTCCACGGATTCCCAAGGAGAGGATGGGTGGGGATCTGGTGCGTCAAAGGTCTCGGGAGGGGATACCTCCCGCCCTCTTCTACGCAGGTGATCGGTTGCCGCATTAGCCGCCAGCGTAAAAAGCCAGGCGGCCACCGGACGGCCCTCCTCGAAACGCTGGCAGTGCCGCAGGCATTTGAGGAACACCTCCTGCGTCAACTCCTGGACAACCCCGGCTTCGCCTTGGAGACGCCGGTGCAGGAAGGCGAACAGGGGTCGCTCGAAGCGGGTCATGAGGTGGGCCAGTGCCTCCTCCCGCCCCTGCTTCAATTGGGCCATCCAGTACTCGGGAGAGGGTTCCTCCCGCGAGGCGGGACCGCAGTCCGTGGAAATGGAGAGCGCCGGGCTCATGCCTTGCGGTCTCCTTCAGGCGGACCGAGTGAGAACCAGGGTTGGCCGAGCTTCTCCATGATCAGCTTGAGCTGCTGCGTGGTGAGGGTGCAGCGCAGGCCCACGCGGCGTTTTTCCTGCATCAACTCCGGAGCCGCACCAGGCGCCGCCTGGACAGCATTGACGGCAGCCACCAGGCGCTGCAGCCAGGGGGTGACCTGGTTAATGCCTTCCGGGGTGCCGGCCAGGGCCAGTTCGAACTTGATGGACTCGTCCTTCTCCTGGGGAGGCGTGATACTCCAGAACAGCACGCTGACGCCCTGGGGGAGATCCTTGACGATGCTGCCCTCAAGGTTCTTTCGCAAGCCGCTGAGCAAGGCCTCTGGCTGGAGATAGCCCTGGAAGGGGGCCCGAGGGCTGATCCATTCGGCGGCCAGCCCTGCATCAGACTGGGCACCGAGGCCTTCCCCGGCAGTCAGGTGGGTCAGGGCTTCCAGGGAGCCGATCCAGACCTGGCCTTTCTCATCACTGGCCGCGCGGATGTGGGCCTTCGAGCCGTTGGTTTCGATATCCAGGATCACGTAGAGGGGCCAGTCCCGACCCTGGATGTGGAGGCTGCCTTCCTGGGGGAAGGATTCGGCCAGGGCTCCGACCAGGGCGGCGGGATCCTTGAACTGGTTGAGCTGGATGAGGGCATGCTCAAGGCCCTTCTGGAGGGTGCTCTCGCTCTTCTGGGGCACGCCAATGACATGGAAGGTCACCCGGCCGGTCTCGAGGCGGGGATTGATGTGGGCCTTCTGGAGGAAGAGGTCCAGGGCGCGTTCCACCATGGGATCCCGGGAGATGAGGGATTGGACTTCCTTGTGGGTCAGCATCCACCCGGCTTCACCGGAAACGGCCGCCAGGCTGTCGCCAGGGGCGGCCATGACCCAGCCAGGCAGGTGTTTCTTGGGCCGGCAGGAGGAGGCAAAGGACAGGCAGACCAGGGCCGCCGCGGTGGTGACCAGGATGGCAGCGGGGCATCGCATGTTGACTCCTGGAGTGGCTACGGGGTCGTGCTGCCATCGTTTACAAAGATCAACCCAGGGTCCGGAGGACGGACGGCAGGTGGGGGCTGCGGAGGAGCTGCTGCTGCTCAGCCTCGGAGAGCAGACCCCAGATGCGGATCGAAGCCTCCCGCGGCGTTTTTGGATTGAGTAGCAGCTCGGACATGATGGCCGCATGGGCCATGAGCACGGGATGGCCGGCAATCTGCTCCAGGACAGCACGGGGGGTGAGTTTGTTGCGCGCGAGGCGGAGTAGGATGCCGGGGTCCAACTGCCGATCAGCGACCATCCGCCGCAGGGTCTCCTCGTCCTGCAGCACCTCCTGGGGCAGATGGCGCATGAGTTCGCCGCCGGAGGCGCGGAGGGCCGTGATCCGGCCAGGTATGTCCATGTCCAGGTAAAGCGAGCGGAGGTTCTCCAGGGTGCGCCGCTTGACCTCCAGGTGCAGAATCCGGGCATCCCGGAGAATTTCGACGGAAGGCTTCATGCCCGGCAGCCGGGGGAGCAGCCGCAGGGCCGAGGCTTCGGACAACAGGGGGTGATGCACCAGCGCCTCGGCCACCATGGGGTCTTCGGACCAGGCGGCATGAGCCGCGACCAGTTCCACCCGCTTGGGATCAAGGGCGGAGACGGTGGAAGCCAGGAGGCGCGAGTTCAGGGCGGGATTCTCCAGGGCGAGGCGGAAGACCTGGAGATCGGGGTCTTTCAGCACCTGGCGGAGCTGCTCTTCCTGGGTGGCCTTGCTCGCCAGGAAGACCCGCTCTTCCAGGGTCGCCCATCGGCTTTCATCGCTCCGCTGGGGAAGCGCCGACGCCAGACCCGAAGGCTGGCGCTGCAGCCGATCGTAGAAATATTTCACGACCCGCAGCAGATGGGGTGCTTGCCGCTTGGCCCAGTAGGTGACGAATTGGTATTCGCTCTCATCAAGCTGGGTGAAAAAGCTCACGATGCGGCGGAGCGAAAGCCGGTCCCGGGCGCCCTCTTCCAGGGCCTTCACCAGGCGCTGGGAGAGCCCGACCCGCCGGGAAAGGTCCGCAGGGCAGCCCGGGGAGTCCATCAGACACGCACGCACCGGCTCCCGGAAATACCACCGGGCTTCGGCATAGACCTCCTCGAAGAAGGAGGGCTCTCCGCTTTGGGTCAGGGCCCCGCAGACCAGTTCCTCGGATACCAGGGGATTCTGGAGTGCCCCCTGGCGGAGGTCGGCGTCCGAGTCCATCAGGAAAGCGAGAAGCTCTTCGGGCTGCACCGTGTGGCTGGCTCGGGCCAGACGTCCGACGCGGTCCAGGCCTACTGCAGGCGGGTGCTGAGGCGGGGCTTCCGGGAGGGTGGTGAGGGCGTCCCAGTCCGGATGCTCAGGGGGGAGCGGCGGCAATTCCTGGGTGGTGCCGGTCGAGGAGACGGCCTTCGCAAGCTGTTTGGCGAGGAGCTTGGCGACGGGCTTCAAGTCGGCGTTCAGTTGCGAATAGAGGGCCTTCACGGACACCGAGAGGTCGATTCTATCCGTGACGGAAGCCTGGTCCATCTCCCGCATCTGGTCGAAGAGCGACACTACCATTTCGAGGTCACGACGGATGGCTTCGGGCGTGGCCTCATTCTCAGCGAGGCCGAGCAGGATGGGCCAATGGGCCAGCCAGTGCGGAGTACGCGCCATGAGGGCGAGCAGACGCGGGGAAGCCAGGGAGCGTGCCAGCCCCTCCAGCATGCGGATCTGGCCCTCGGAGGGGAGTTGGGGGCGAACCAGGGCCAGATGCCGGAAATGGATGCGCTCGGGCTCGGTGAGGGTTTCCAGGAAAGCGGATTCCCCTGTCGAGCTCATAACAAGACCCCGTCAGTCATGGCTCCCCCCAGCATCAGGCGCAGGCGCCCTCGAGGAAGGCCATAAGCCTTGGATTCTGATGGAACAGCAGGGCATCCACCAGCGCTCCCGTCAAGCTAGGCTGAGCGATGATGGCCTCCAGGTGACGCGGGGCCGTGAGGCTCCCGCCCATGAGCAGCGGCAGGCCAGTCCCTTCGGCGAGCTTCCGGGCCGTCTGGAAATCCGGCTCAGAAGC
This sequence comes from uncultured Holophagaceae bacterium, assembly GCA_903873655.1. Lineage (GTDB taxonomy): Bacteria > Acidobacteriota > Holophagae > Holophagales > Holophagaceae > Geothrix. Next base: position 8,357 of record CAIQPH010000115.1, read on the forward strand.
AGGGTTCTCTGGAATATCAACGTAGAGCAGGCGCTGGAATCCGTAGGACTTGGCGCGCAGCGCAAGGTCAAGTGCGCTTTGGCCCGGCGTACCCACCCACCCTGACTGGTAGATCATGCCGCCCCTGCCGTCGATGGCCGCGACGAGGAACGGCTGGAAACGGGCGATCAGCTGTTCGGAGGCCATGGGTGATTTGTGGAGGAGGGTCCCGAGCACCAGCAAGGCTGCGCCCATGTCGATGAAAAACTGGGCCTGATCGGAGCTTCGCACGCCCCCGGCGACCTGTACGCAGATCTTCCGGTCCCGGGTCCGGCAGCGCTGAAGGATCTGGCCGATCAGCTCACGGTTGTTCCCATGGCCCTTGGCGGCATCGAGATCCACCAGGGCCAAGCGGTTGGCGCCTTCGTCGAGCAGTTGCTCGGCGAGGTCCATCGGCATGGGGGGGCAGGCGTCCTCCTGACGTGTGGCGGAAACCGCTCGGCCGTTCTGGAGGTACAAGGTCGGGTAGATCTTCAAGCGCACACTCCGGGCGAGAGGCAGTTGCGAGTGTAGCGCAAGGGTCAGGACTCTGTGTGGTTTCCGAGAAGATCCAGCAACAGCCGGGCGGCATCGCCCTCAGCCCGTTTGCGGGTGGAGCCTTCAGCCCGAGCTGAATGGGGCCCTACTGACACCTGCATGGTGAACCGGGGCGCGTGACCTGGACCCGCCACCTTCAGTTGGGCATAGACCGGAGCCGGAAGCCCCAGTCGCGCGGCCGTTTCCTGGAGGTGGGTCTTGGGATCCATCAGGATCCAGCTCCCGGGCTGGGCCTGCCGGATGGCGTCCAGGAAGCGGGACTCCACCAGCTTCGTCACGGGCCCGGTGCCGTCTACTCCGGCGGATTGAGCGTCGAGGTAGATCGCGGCCAGCACGGCCTCGAGGGCATCGGCGAGGGGCTTGTGGCCCATGGGAGGCGCCTTGCGGGGGTGCGTGGACCTGAGGGCCCGATCCAACCCCAGGTCGAGGGCCCAGGCATGCAGGGACTCCGTGCGTACCAGCATGCCCCGGAGCTTGCTCATGGGGCCCTCCTGCCAATCGGAGCGCTCCCGGTGAAGCAGGAGAGCGACCGTGAAGTTCAGCAGGGCATCCCCCAGGAATTCGAGGCGCTGATTGTGGCGGAGTGACCCGGCCGAGGCGTGGGTGAGAGCCTCCTTGAGCAGCCCAGGGTCGTTGAAGCGGTAATCCAGGCGGACCTCCAGAGCGCCCTGGAAGTCTTGGCTCCCCCCCACGGTCAATTCGCCAGATCGGGGGGCAGGCTCTGGTTGAGCCGGGCCTGATTATAGGCGGACCGGAAGCGAGCGTTCTGGGCCATCTGCCCGAGGATGCCCTGCCTGCGGGCCTCCCGGAGCTCCTGGATGAACTCACCTGTGCGCCCCTGATCATGGAGGACCACCGCCAGCCAGGCGTGGGCATTGATGTTGGAGGGATCGGCCTTGATGGCCTGCCGGAACCCCTGGATGGCCTTGTCGGGCTGGCTGTCCGCCAAGCGGATGGACTCGCTCAGGGAGACGTAGCCGAGGTTCTTGCGTTCGTAGACCTGCTGCTTCTCGAGCTTCTCGGGCTCGAACAGCTCAGGCTGGTCGATGGTCTTGGACGGGGCAGGCTTCACTGGGGAAGGCCGGATCACCTCAGGCTTGCTCTCGTACTTGGGGGCGGGCTCAGGGGGTGGAGGTGCGATCACCTTGGGGGCGGTGGGAAGGTGATCTTCCGTCTTCTTGGGTGCGGCCACTCCTTGGGCCGTGGATGGCGTCTGGGGAGGCTTTCTGTCACCAGCAGGGGTCGGCGCTGGCTCCAGCTTGGCATCGGCCTGCGCCGTGGGCGGCCCA
>CAIQPH010000116.1 GCA_903873655.1 uncultured Holophagaceae bacterium
GTCATCGCTGCTCATGAATGACAGGGAATGGGTGAGCCTGCACGGTGACCGGTGGCGAGCCCCAGGGAAGCGGCGCGCCCCCGGATCAAACCAGGTTCAGGATTTCTTGGCCGCCTTGGTCGGCTTGGCCTTCTTGGTTTCCTGGGGAGCCGCTGCGTCCTTGGGCTCCTGAGGCGGCTTGGCGTCAGCCGCGATGCCATGGCCGGGGATGGCCATCTCGGAGATTTTGATCTCGCGGATGAGGGTCGGAACGGCCCAGGCCACCTTGGGATCGACCGTGATCTTGAAGTGGTACATGGACTGCAAGGCCTGGTGATCCTCCTTGCGGAACACCATCTTGCCCTTGGGGGTCTCGAACACCATGCCCTCCATGGCCGCGATCAGCTTTTCCGTGCTGGCATCGCCCTTGGTCTTCTTCAGGGCTTCCACCACGGCGATGCCGGCGGACATGCCACCGGCGGTGAAGAAGTCCGGCGGCGTGTTGTTGAACTGCCGCTTGTGCTGATCCACCAGCCAGCCGTTGACGTGGTTCTTGGGGATCTCGTAGTAGTAGTAGGCGGCGCCTTCCAGGCCCGGAAAGGCCTTGTAGGCGGCCAGGGCGGGCAGGATGTTGCCGCCGGTGGCGATCTCGATGCCGTAGCGCTTCGGATCCAGGTCAGCGATCTTGAACGGATTGCCGGCACCGGCCCAGTTGATGAAGATGACCTTGCGTCCCTTCAGGTTCTTGAGCGCGTCGAACAGGCGCTGGGCACCGGCGGTGAAGTCCGTGGTGTTGGCCGGCAGGAACTCCTCATGGACGAGCTTTGCCTTCTTCAGTGCTCCCTTGAACGCCTTCACGAAGTCCTTGCCGAAAGCATAGTCCTGGGCCAGGGTGGCGATGTTGACGCCACTTTTGTCCAGGGCCACGGCGTTCGAGATCGCGTCCTGGGAGGAGTTGCGCCCGGTGCGGAAGATGTAGCGGTTCCACTTGTCGCCGGTGATCGAATCGGCCACGGCGGGCTCCACCAGCAGGATCTTCTTGTACTCCTCGGCCACCGGCAGCATGGCCAAGGCCACGCCCGAGGCCGTCGGCCCGACGGCGATATCGGCCTTGTCGTCGGCGAAGGCGGAAGCCAGCTGGGACTTGCCCACGTCCGGCTTGCCCTGGTCATCCTTCTCGATCACGACCAGCTTGTGGCCGTTCACCATCATCGTGCCGTTGGTCGCATAGTTCAGACCGAGCATCAGGCCCACCTGGGTCTGCTTGGCGTAGGCCTCCAGCGGGCCGGTCTTGCTGCAGACATGGGCGATCTTGATGTCCTGGGCGGCCAACCCCGAACAGAGTGCGAGGGCGGCGAGGCCAGCCCCGAGGGCCAGGACAAAGCCGGCATGGGTCCTTCGATTAAGCTGCATGCTGCCTCCTTGTGGTGAGAAGAATCAGTGTGACTGCTATTCCCCAGTTCTGGCGAAAGCGTCCATCCAGGGCTTCGCCACGGGTCTTGAAAAAGGGGAGCCGGTGAGCCTCAACCGGCCCCCCCTTTGCCTGCTTCAGTCTTCAGACTTGCAGGGCGCCATGGGGTGACCCAGGCAACCCTTCATTTATCCTAGAACCAGTAGTTGAGGCAGAGGCCGATATCGCGCCAGCTCTCGCCCTTGGCGATGGCACTGCCGCCGAAGGGGCTGTAGCCACTGAGGAAGGGCTGGTAATAGGCATTGGCGTCGTTGTTCAGCTTGGTGTAGAAGATGCCGACGAAAGCGCGCTTGGTCAGAGCGTAGTCGTAGACGAAGTTCAGCTGCTTGGCGCTGGTGCCGGACAGGGAGGAGGTATCGCCGGCCTTCGTGTAGGTGGCGTAAACGGCGTGGTCGCCGAAGGAATAGGAGATGGGCACCTGGAGGACGGAACGCTTGGCGTCCGAAAGTACGGCTGCGCCTACCAGCTGGGCGGTGCTGACGCCGTTCACCATGTTGGAGTTGTCGTAGACGACGCCCGCCTTGAAACCGGCGATCTTGTAGGAGAGGCCGAGGCGGAAGGCCTTCAGCTCCGTGGCGGCGGCGCTGGCAAGGACGCCCTCGAACTTCTGGTCGAGGTAGCTGGCGATGGCGGAGAAGCCGTGGCCGTTGTAGCCCACCCGCCCGAAGATGGTCGAGCCGCCTTCGTAGGTGGAGTTGTTGTTGGCGTTAGAGTTAGCGGTAGTGGGGGTAATAGAGTTTACAAACATGGCCTGGGCCCCGGCGGGGTTCTTCGACCAGGCCAGAGCGAAACTGAGGAGGCTTTCGCTATCGGGCTTGAGGAGCGGAGAAGAGTACTTGACCGTGTTGGTGGCGCGGGTATTGCCCAGGATGTTCCGGTCCGTAGGCGCGATGGCACCTGTGGCCGACACAGACTCGCTCTGGTAACCGGACAGCATGCTGAAGATGGCCAGGCCGGGGACGTTCCAGATCCGGTAGCTCTCACCAGGTCCCTCACTCGCGGGGGAGAGGTAGCCTGTAGAGAGGCCTTCATTCCAGTAGAGGCTCGACTTGCCGAAAATGATGGTGCCGTAGGGCGAAGACACGCCGGCCCAGGTGTCGCCATCGGCCCAGCCGGAGGCATCATTGACGGCGAGGCCAGATCCGGCACCAGCAGCAGCGCCAGTCGTGGTAGTGGTGTTGTTCACAGTCGGGTTATTGCCAGGAAGGAGCGCGGTGCCGGGCCGCACGTTGGTCATGAAGCGGCTTTCCACCTGGAAGATCACGTTCCAGCCGTCGGTGATCTTGGAGGTGCTGGCGAAGGTGATGCGGGAGGTGTTGTCATAGACGCCGGTCTCACTGGGCATGGCCGAGCGATTTGACCAGGCAGCGTCGGTGGCATTGCCCTGGGTGATCTCGGAGTTGCCCAGGCGCGGGGCCAGCAGCCCGGAGATCGTGATGTTGGTGTTGCCCATGACCGGGATGTTGGCCTGGCCCCAACTGGGTAATGCTGTCAGGGCGGAAGCTGCTGCGACTACAGCGAAGCGGATTTTCATGGCCGTTCCTTTAGTAAGGGATGGAGGAGGTCATCAGACCTGCCTCCATGGGTTGGGGGGTGGGAAGGGGTTGGGTGGTGTAGATAGGGTAAACGCTACACTGTTTCGAAAATCGCGGCAATGCCTTGGCCACCGCCAAGGAAAATTTAAGTGATTCAATCTTGCCGAAGACAAGGGTGCCCCTTCGGGTGGGCCGATTCCGGACCGTCATGGCATGAATAGTGCGGCCGCAGCCTGGTTGTAGCCGACCCCTGAGCCGACCATTACGAGCCGGTCGCCGGAGCGGATCTTCTTCTTGGCCAGGGCATCATCCAGGGCCATTGGAATGCAGGCCGAACCGGTGTAGCCCCAGGCTTCCATGACGGTGTGGGTCTTCGCCATGGGCAGCCCGAGGTCGGCCATCACCAGCTCGATGGACCCCTTCCGGACCTGGGTGAACAGGATGAAGTCGATGTCAGCGACCTGGAAGCCGCAGCCGGCCGCCAGCTTGCGGACCAGCCGCGGCCAGCCTTCGTGGTTGATCTCGGGCGGGTACCGCTCAAGCATCTTCACGGTCGTCCTGCCCGCCTCCACCGAGGCCACGGTCGCGGGTTCGTAGGTGCCCCCCGAATAGATGCCCCAGTGCCTGTGGTAGGCACCCCCCGCCTGGGCGGCGGCGCCGATGAAGCCGGGCTTGTCCGAGGCCACGAGCACGGCCGCTCCGGCGCCATCCCCGTAGAAGAAGGTCATGGGGTCATTGGGCTGAGCGAGTTTGTGCATCAGGTAGACGCCGACCACCAGTACTACCTTGATGGAGGCATTGGTGGCGATCCAGCCGGCCCCCGTGGCCAGGGCCGTGGGGAAGGAGGCGCAGGCGCAGCCGATGTCGAAAGTCCCGGCGTTCACCGCGCCCAGCTTGTGCTGGAGCACTACCGAGGTGGCCGGGGTGATGTAATCGGGCGAATCGGTGCCGAGGATGATCAGGTCCACGTCTTCGGGCCGCAAGCCTGCGCGTTCGAGCGCCTGCTGCGCCGCTGGCAGGGCCAGATCGGAGGTCGCCCAATCTTCGGGCGCATACCACCGGCACTGGATGCCCGAGGACTCCTCCATCTTGTCCACGAACTCGGGGAGGTGGGCGAAGCGCTGGCGCAGCACATCGTTGTGCACCTTGATCTCGGGCAGATAACAGCCTGTCGAAGCGATGGTTGCGAAGCGATCCATGGTTCCTCTGCAGGGTGTCTGATCCAGGGGCAACCGAGGGGATGAAGTTAAAAGTAAACCGATCGGTTGGTCTGTTTTTTAGAAGATGAAGCACTCCCCGACCCCTGTCAACGGTTTTTTAGGGTTTTAAGATGCCGTGGCGGAGGATCCCCGCAATTTCCTTCGTGGCGGTTCCGCTGTCCCTGCCCAGCTGGTCTGGCACCCCGAACAGGACCTCCACCGCAAAGTAGTGCAGGAAAATGCGGCTGGCCAGCATGAGCGCCATGGTCGGATCGCAGTCCGCCGCCAGCCGCCCCTTCAGGCTTCCGTCAGGATACCGCTGGTTCAGGAAGGAAGCGAACCGCGCGGACATCCCTGAATAGAATTTCCGGATGTGGGTGCCGTCGAACTCGACCACATCCACATAGATCAAGGCCACATGCCGCCGATAGGCCAGGACGCTCTGCCTGGCCGCCTCGGCGAGCGCCTCGAGGTCATCCGGAAAGGCGCCCGCGGCGAGGGCCTTGTTGAAAGGAAAATCCGGCGTATCGATGGCTGCCCAGTACTGATCCAGCAGGGTCCTGAACAGCGCCTCCTTGTCCGGAAAGTGGTGATAGACGTTCCCCGTCGACAGGCCCGCGGCTTCGGCGATTTCGCGGATGCTGGTGCCCCGGTAGCCGTGCGTTGAGAACAGCTGCAGCGCCGCTTCCAGGATCAGGCCTCGGCTGCGTCCCGACTTTTCCCCTTGGGTCAATTTCAAGACAGGACTCCTGGCTCGAGGTTACGGGGCGCGAAAGAGTCGAGTCAAGGCCGATGAATGAGTGGGGATTTCAGGCAGTTGGTCTCCCGTAACGCTCACCGGCTACCACCCCGGAGTAAAATCAAACCAGCCAGTTTCAGAATTTCACCGCCTTGGAGGCGCAGATGCGAAGGCATTCCTTCCGCAATGCAGTGCTTCTACTTGCTGGAGCCCTCGCGGGTTGTGGCGGGGGCGGGAACGGCGACAACTGGGGGCTCGACAAATTGTGGGTTTGCTTCGATGCCAAGGCGGTTGATATCGATGGGGATGGCCGGCTTGATCTGGTGACAGCTTCCTACAAGGGCGGTGTAGGTGACATCCAGGTCCTTCTCCAGACCTCCCCCGGGGTCTTCTCCCTGGCCGGAGATTATCCAACGGGTAACGGCGCCTGGCGGTTGTACGTGGCGGATCTGGACGGGGATGGCCTGCCTGACATCGCCGTCACGGACCCCGACAACCGGACCGTCCGCTGGCTGCGACAGGACCCCCTCGCCCGGGGCCATTTCCAGCCGGCCCAAATCATCGAGACCGGCCTTGCTGCAGAAGAATTGGGCGTGGCCGATCTCAACGGCGACGGGCTGACCGACCTGGCCATCAGCGACGGCGTCTATGGTTCCACCCGCATGGGTCTGCGCTACCAGGACCCGGCCCACCATGGCTCCTTCCTGCCCAGGGTGGACCTGACCTTGCCTGGAGCGCCGGAGAATGTGGTGGCCGGGGACATCGATGGCGACGGGCGGGCCGACCTCTTCTCCTGGGTCTACACGAATGCCTACCTCACGCCTCAGAACGGCATGTTCGGGGTCCAGTTCCAGCGGTCCGATGGCACCCTCGGGCCATTCACAAGCCTCGCCACCCTGTCGAATGTGAGCGTGGAGCGCCTGGCCCTGGGCGAGCCCGGCGCCGGCGGACGCAGGGATCTGCTTGCCTTCTACACGTCCACAGCAAACGGCTATCACCGCATCCTGGCGGTGCTCCGCCAAGGCGCTGGCGGGACTTTCTCCGCCCCCTTGCCCACGGAAGTCGGCGACCTTAAGGGCTGGGACGACGTGGCCTTCGCCGACCTGAATGGAGATGGCCTTACGGACGCCGTCACGGTCGGAGTGGACGGCAACTCCCATGCCTGGCTCACCGTGTGGCTCCAATCCGGCGCCGGCACCTTCATCCCGGCCAGAACCTACGCCCTGCCCGTCCTGCCGTCGACTGTCACCGTGGGCGACCTGGATGGCGATGGCCGCCCGGACCTGATCTGGGTCAGCAACAGGAACATTCCCTACGCGATGTTCCAGGCCCATGACGGCTCGGGCAACTTCGGCGCGTCCACTGCCCTCCATTAATCCACGGCCCTCCATTAAGAGGTTGTAGACTCGCAGTGAGCCGTTCTTTCAACCGTTGACGTGGACCATGGTGGTCGCCGGGTACCTCGGTCCGGAAGCGGCTCCCAGAGGCGCCGCGGCTTCGCATGGATTTTCCGGAAGGATGCGGATGGGGATTCCGTGAGTCCAGGTCAAGGCTTCAGCCACTGATCCAGCCAGCCGAGCACCGTCTCATGCCACTGGACGGAATTGGCGGGTCGGAGCACCCAATGGTTTTCATCGGGAAAGAGGAGCAGCTTGGAGGGGATGCCTTTGCGCTGCAGGGCCGTGAACGTGGAAAGGCCCTGGGAGTAGGCAATGCGGAAGTCCTTCATGCCGTGGACCACCAGCATGGGGGTCTGCCAGTTCTTCACGAACTCGATAGGGTTGGGCTTGTTGTAGCCGGCGGGGTTGTCCCAGGGCGTGCCCATGTGCTCCCACTCGGGGAACCACAGCTCCTCGGTGTCGTAGTAGGCCATCCGCTCGTCCAGGTTGCCATCGTGGCAGACCAGGCACTTGAAGCGGTCGGTGTGGCCGGCGATCCAGTTGATCATGTAGCCGCCGTAGGACGCGCCCAGGGCGCCCAGGCGGTCCTTGTCCAGGAAGGGGTACTTGGCCAGCGCGAAATCAAGGCCCTTCATGAGGTCCTCAAACGGGGCGCCGCCCCAGTCGTCCCGAATGGCGTCAGTGAAGGCCTGGCCATAGCTGGTGGAACCGTGGAAGTCGATCATCAGGACCGCGTAGCCCGCGCCGGCGTAGGCCTGGGGGTTCCAGCGGTAGTGGAAGTCATTGCCGAAGACGCCCTGGGGCCCGCCGTGGATCAGCATGGCCACGGGGTATTTCTTGGCGGGATCGAAGTCAGCGGGATAGACGAGGTAGCCATAGACCGTGTCGCCCTTGGCGCCCTCAAAGGTGAACCGCTCGGGTCTGCCGAGCCGGGTTGCGGCCACCTTGGCATCATTGAAGTGGGTGACCCGGCGGGTGTCCTTGCCTTCCGGATCCACGGTGTAGAGCTCAGTAGGACCCAGCAGGGAGTTCATGCCGTAGAGGAGCCGTCCCCCTGTTGCTGGCTGGACGCCGACCAGGGTGCCCTCGCCCACCAGGATTCTGGCTTTGTGGGAGGCCACATCCACTGCGAATAGAGCATTTTGGCCGAGGTGCTCAGCAAGGCAATGAAGCGTCCTGCCGTCCGCGGACCAGGCGATGGAACTGGGAGAGCGATCTCCCCTCGGCGTTTCATCGACCCGCAGAGTGAACTTCTCCTCCCGGCCACTGGCCCAATCGCGCAGCACGATCTCATAACGGTCCGCCTCGAAGCCGGGCCGAGTCATGGCCAGGTAGGCGAGGGTCCTCCCATCGGGGGAGAACTTTGGCTGGGCATCCCAGGCAGGGTTCGTGGTGATGCGCCTGGGCGCCGCCGAGCCATCAAAAGGGACCTGGAACAGATCGAAGTTGGTGGACCAGGCCTCGGTGGATTTCCCTGTGCCCATGTCCTTGGCGGAAAACACGAGGGTCTTCTGGTCCGGCGTCACCGCGAAGTCCTCGCCGCCTCCGTAGGGTTTGGTCGGACAGTCGGCATCCAGGCTGGCCATGAGATCCCTGGCCATCCCGTTCGTCGAATCGTAGGTGAAGACGTGGTTGCGCGTGCCGTCGTTCCAGGTATCCCAGTGCCGTACGAAGAGGTGGTCGAAGAGCAGGCCAGAGGCCTTGGTCTTCTCCTTCTGCCTCAGGATCCGCTGGGTCTCTTCCGGGGTCTTGCCTGGAAAAACGGCCATGGAGATCAGCAGCGATTTCCCGTCCGGGGCCACTTCCAGCGCACCGACATCCAGCGGCAGCTTCGTCACCTGCCGGGGTTTGCTGCCGTCCAGGGCCAGCGTCCAGACCTGGACGGAACCCGTGCGGGCTGACAGAAAGTAGATTGCCTTGCTACCGGCCCAGCGGGCCTGGCTGCTGCTGGCCACGGCGGAGGTCAGACGCTTCACCCGGGAGCCATCCAAGGCCGCCACATGGATTTCCGAGTGAGACTTGTTCTGCTCCAGGTCGGGAATGGTCACCGTGAAGGCGACCTGTTTCCCGTCGGGGGAGACGCGGGCATCCGAGAGGCGGCTCATGGCCACCAGGTCCTGCACGGAAAAAGAGTGACCTTCCGCCGCAAGACCTGGAATGATCCCGAGGGCACAGGTAATGAGGCTGCTGAACAGCAGTTGCCGCATGCGATTCTCCTTGGCCGGCCCTCGCCGGAGACCGGGTCTGTTGCTGCAAATGTTCAGCTCGCCAGATTCGCCAGGCGGGCTTTGGCTTCTCGCTTGCCCAACTTGCGCAGGGCCGCTAGGGCCGCCAGTTGCTGCTGACGGGGCTTGGACTTGCCCGCCTCCCAGTTGTAGACGGTCTGCGCGGATACATCCAGAAGCGCACCCAGGTCCGCGGCCGACAACCCCAGCCGCAGCCGGTGCGCGGCCAACCCCTTCGCGCTGAACCTGACGCGGTTGCTTTCCTCGCCAGCCGGCTCGGCTTCCAGCTTTCTGGAACCCTTCTTTTCAAGCCGGGCCTGCTGCTTCTCTAGCTCCGCCACACGCCGTTTGAGACCTGCGATATCGGAACGAAACTGTGTCGACGCCTTTCTTATTCCCTCGACTTCTTTGCGCACTTCCTTCCGCGCCAGGCGCAGGATCTCGTCCTTCAGCAGGGTCGCAATGTTCGGCATGTCCATTCTCCAAAAGTCGGGCTGGTCTTCAATAAAGTATAAAGCCACATTCCCATATTAAGCGAAATAGCCAGATCCGCCCATATCATTAGGAAGCAGCGGAGGCCTTGGTTTCAGGCCAAACCCGGCCTTCCTGCCATTCGGCGCAGCAGACCAAGCTGCCCGAGGTGGTAGGTCTCATGCCAGGCCAAGAACCGGATCGCGCCTCCCACATCTTCGGAGCCATCGGGCAATTTGCGTCCTGTGGGTATGGCGAGATCCTCCTGGGTCAGGGCCTCCCAACGATCCGCCATGAGCACTTGGGCCGCCTGGAAGGAGGCGATCACTTCCTGCATGTCCACATCCCCGGGGACATCGGTGGAAGTGGTTCCTCTCGCGAAGACTGCTGCCCAGGGCGCAGCGGGATTCGGCAGGCCCATCAGGCCGAGTACTTGATGGCGGTAGGTCGCCAGATGCCCGACGATCCACTTCGGGTTGTGGCCACAAGCATCCTGGATACTCCAGTCTTCTTCACCGAAATCCTTCACCAGGCCCTTCAGAGACCTCCCGTTGAAGGCAAACGTGCTGGCTGTGGCGGCGAGTTCAGGAAGCATGGTTTCCTCGCGGGGAAAAGGAGCACCCGTGGGTGAAAAGCGGCGGCTAAGTCCCTACTTGTAGATGCCGCAACCGATCAGGACACCCTCAACGGCCAGGATAAAGGAAGTCTTATGCTCGATTTTCTTGTCTTCCGGATTCATGCGCTTGTAGTCCACCCAGCCGCTTCCCTTGGCCTGGCCTATGGCAATGAACTCTTTGACGTACTGCTTGCCGTCAGGATCTTTCACGTTCAGCCGGTTCAAACCGAGCAGGTTGGCTTCTGCGCCATGGGCCAACACCACGCCGTTCATGTCGTAAACAAACAAGTAGAGTGGATTCCCCGGCTTCGCGTGGAACTTCCCAGTGGCCTTCATGACCTCGGAGATGAAGGCCGCTTTCCCGTTGGCTTTCATGAAGGCGAAGCCTTCCTTCACCAGAGCTTCCGCTTTGGGCCTTTCGGAAACCTGGGAAGCAAGCGGAAGAGCGATCATGAAGGCAATGCCAGGGACCAGGAAATGTCGGCGCATGTGAACCCCTCGGTGGATTAACCCAGCCAATGGAAGCGGAGGAGCAGAAGTCTATCAAAGCGGTCACTTTGTTTTAGAAATATTCTTCAATTCCCATAAATGTGGCACTCAAGGTTGCACATAGAGGACTTTTGACTCATCTTTGTTCCGAAGGCATCAGCAGAACGCCTGAGAAGGTAGCCCAATTCCAGGAGGCGATAGTTATGGGCAAGGTTGAATGGAATCCAGAGTGGGACACAGGCTTCCCGATCATCGATGAGCAGCACAAGCATCTGCTAACCGAATTCAACGACTTCCTCGATGCCGTAAAACGAGATTTCCATGGTGAGCATGTCAGGAACCTGATTGAATTCCTTATCGATTTTCTCGATGCGCATTGCGAGGAAGAAGAGTTCCGGATGCGGGAGACAAAATATCCAAGGCTCATTGAACACATGGCATTCCATGACCACCTGAGGACCACCGCCAATACCCTGGCAGATATATCCAACAAGAACCCAGAGATCTTCGCGGCAGAGGTTACTGCTTTTGTGCTGGATTGGATTGAGCGCCACATGAAGGTTGAGGACAGCCTGATGGCCAAGCACCTCATCCAGTTCTCACAGCAGGGGTCTCTGCCCAAGAAGTAGGCCCCAACAGCGGGATCTGCAGCACGGCCGTGCAGTAGGAACTGTCATTTCACCCCGTCAGGGCAACTCCATTCTCGCCTGAATCTCCTCGTGGAGCCTCCGCGCACGGGAATTGGCTGCCATCAGTTCCTGGGGAGAGAGTTTCTGCGCCAGGGACCCTTGCAGTTCATAGGCTGCATAACGGCCGTAAGCGACCATTAGGGTGAGCCATACATATGCCTCTGCAGAATCTTGAACTAAACCCAACTTGCCATGGGCATAGGCGGTACCTAGTTCTTCCATGGCCTCTTCGACCCCTTGGTCAGCGGCCTTACGGAACCAATTCACGGCTTCGGAGTCATCCTGTGGGACACCCTGGCCCCGACAATAGAGAAGACCTAGCTCAAATTGGGCAGCCGGGCACCCCTGGTCTGCGGCCTTCCGAATCCAATACACAGCTTCATTCAGGTTTGGTTTGACACCGTTGCCGCGGAGGTACCGGTAGCCAAGACGGTATTGGACCTCTGGATCTCCCTTCTCTGCGGCTTTGCGATACCACTTCTCATCTACTCCCATACCGGCCGCGCCAAACATGAGCCTCAGGCCCCGGTAGAGTAGGTAAGCCAGTCCCATCCAAACCCACGGCCTACCAAGGTTAATTCCGATGAGAAATCCAAGTACCGAAAGAACAAACGGCAAATCCCTCCGCAGGGAAGAATCTGCTGTCCTGAACTCAGTCCACACCATTCGGAGCTTTGATTGTTCCTGCTGAGCCAGATAGATCCTTGGTGTTGGGAGGTAAAGAATCGAAGGCTCTTCTTCGCCGCTCTGATCGACCATCGGGCACCTCCCCTTCCCTAAGCGTACACTCTCCTTGCGATGGCCGCTCGCTCCCGCAGAAGAGCCGCCCCGAGAACGCGTCAACTCTGCCGAGCGACCGGCCGGCCTTGACTTGGGCGCCACGGTCAACCAAGTGGGTGGTGAGCGCTGGGTCATTGTCGACGGCAATGGCCATGGGTTCCCTCATCGGTGGTAATCCGTTCCTTGCCAGAAATTGGGTTTATCCACGTACTCGAAGCGGTTGGGATTGGCTTTCACGAGCGCATCGGCGGTGGTGTTCCAGAGCGTGCCGTGGCCGACGGTTCCATTGCCGTACATATTGTTGTCCTGTACGACCGTCTGATCGAGGAGGTAGTTACTGAAGCCCTGAGCGTTCCGGGCATTGGCATCCTGACCCGCATTCCATTGAGCATGCTGGGCGTCATTGGCGGCCTCGACGGCCTTCATCCGGGCCGTGGCGTTGGCGCCGATCTGTTTGATGTTGCCGACGATCCGGGCTGTATTGGCCTGTACCGCCTGCCGTTGGGCGGCGTCCACCTGCTTCAATCGCGCGATGTGGGGAGCCGCCTCCGCATTGGCCCGCTGGGTGACGAGCGCGATGTCTACATAAAAACTGGAGAAGATGGCGCCCGCGACCGCGTTCGCCAGGCCGGGTTCGGTCCTGGGGAAATAGGCTACATAGTCAAGGAAATGGTAATCGCCGAACTGGTCAGGAGAGCTTGCGCACAGCACTCTGAACATGTGCTGCATCCCCTTCCCATCGGGATCGATCTGCCCCGTGGCCAGAGCCCACCGCTCGCCCTTGAACGACGAACCTGAAGGCGGGGAGACCTGTTCGGCGTAGTCGATCTTCAGGTTGGCTGGCACGAAGCCCTTGGCCCGGGCCAGCAGGTGAATGATCTGGGCAAAGTTCTGCACCAGATCGGCATTGGCCGGATAGACGATCACCCCCGGCAGCGGCTTCATGCCCATCCGCCGGGCGTTGCGGAAGGCTGGCCCATTGGGATCCTGCGCCAGGAACATGCTGTTGAGAATGACCACCTCGCCTTGCGAGCCGCGGATGAGCATGCCACCACCACCGCTGACGGGATCCACCCGCCACCCCTCGGGGATGCTGGCGCTGGCCGTTCTGTCGGGCAGAACGACCTTATGCAGTGAGGGAACCGAGCCTATGGCCGGGCTCCTGCCGGGGGTGGGACTGGAGGTTGCCGCCACGGCATCCGGATGCCAGACGCCGAACAACTGCTTAAGCATGGGGTTCACGGTTTTGCCAAAGCGCGAGGCATCGTCGGAGAGCAGCGCCGCTTCTACCTGATCGGGGCCGGTTGCGTTGGCAATCACCAGGCCCGCCACCAGCAGGTTGCCTTGCGGGCGGTTGGTCACGGAAAAGAACACTCCGACAGAATTCGTTCCACGAAACTGGAAGACCCGACCAATCAGCGGCTTCTCGCCACACTGGACCTGAACGCTGCTCAGCAGTTTGGCCATGGCTGCCGGTTGGGTGGTGGCCCCAGCCACCGCGCCGTAAACGATCTGCCCCCCCTCGGGCGCGTTGATGGTTGTCTGCGGAGTGGCCGCTTGCCGCCCTGCCTTGCAAGCAGAGAGGCAGGCCATGGACATTGTGAGCATTACGGAAAACCGCCTCAATCCGATCATCTTCACGGAAACCATACCTTTCCGGGAGCATAGCCGCTCTCACTACAGAGTGCGGAATACGAAGGCAAGATGCGTCACGGAATCAAATTGGGTACGAAAAACAAACTCAGATATATTTCAATTCGAAATCTGCGTGGAAGCTGACGATCGAGAACCCGGAAGTGAGCGGAAGTTACAGGTTCAGTCTCCTGCAAGCGATTCAAGGCGCTCCTGGAGTTCCTTGATGCTGAATGGTTTGGGAAGCACGGTGACGATGCTGTGGGCCTTGCTCAGATCCAGTGCGGCTTGGTCTGTCCGACCCGTGGATAGCAGGACAGGTACAGTCGGGAGCCTTTCCCTCAGGAGAGGTAGTGTGCCCCTCCCGCCTAGACCGGGCATGTTCATATCCAAGATCACCACATCGGGCACCAACCCTGCCTCGACCACGGCCAGGGCTTCCTCGCCACTCGGACTCGTAGTGACAGAATGGCCCAAAGTCTCAATAACCATCCCGGTGGCGTTCAGGATTAGTTCATCGTCATCGATCAGCAGGATTTTTAGCGTTCGCTTGGGCGCGTCAGTCCGAGTCCCAGAAGCAGCTCCATTGTCAGTAATCACGGGTTCGCTGGCCGGGAAGCGCATCTTCACCTGCGTCCCTTGGCCTGGCTTGCTCTGGATCTCGATCTGGCCCCGGTGGGCTTTCACGGTTCTGTAGACCATGGAAAGGCCCAGTCCCGTTCCCTTGCCCACACCCTTTGTGGTGAAGAAGGGGTCCATGGCTTTCTCAAGAACCTCTTTGGGCATTCCGATTCCTGTGTCCTCTACTACTACTTCAGCCCACTCCCAACCGATATTCCGGGATCGTATGGTGAGAGTGCCGTTATCGGGCATGGCATCCGCGGCGTTGACGCAGAGGTTCATGAACGCGTGGGTCAATCCACCTGCATCCCCCTTGATTGGATGGAGGTCATGCTCTAGATCCAATCTTAATTCCACCCTGGCCAGGGTGGTCCGCTCCAGGAGGTTCACCTCTTCCTTGAGGATGGCATTCAGATCGAGCGTTTTCTCTTCACTCTGGCTCTGTCTGGCAAAAGCCAGCAACCCCCTCACCATTTCTCCGCCACGGGTGGCTGCCTTGGCGATGGTCTCAAAGGAGTTGTAGGCGGGGCTCCCTTCGGGTTGTATCTGAACATTGGCTGAGGCTAAGCCCAGGACCGCCCCAAGCACATTGTTCATATCGTGGGCAATGCCCCCCGCCAAGATCCCCAGGCTTTCCATCTTCTGGGCCTGATGGAGGTGGGCTTCAAGGTTGCGCCGCTCCAGATCCCGTTTTTTCTCCTCCGTTACATCCCTGTCCAGGCCCCTGTAGCCAAGAAGATTCCCGGCCGGGTCCAGAATCGGCAAGCCGTTGGTCAGGATGTGGCGGAGGCTTCCGTCCCGGTGCAGGTTCAAGTTGTCCAGGTCCCGGAACGCCTCCTTCCGGGATGCGATCCCAGCAAA
>CAIQPH010000117.1 GCA_903873655.1 uncultured Holophagaceae bacterium
GCGTGGATTACGGATTTTCATTCCGCGCTTTCTGTTAATTTCCGTGCGTTCCGCGACCAGCGCTTTTCGCTCAGAGGCCTAGGCGCGGTCCCGGCCCAGCCGCATGGAATTGCCAATGACGGAGAGGCTGGAGAGCACCATGGCACCTGCGGCGAGGATGGGATTGAGCACGCCGGTCATGGCCAGCGAGATGCCCACGGTGTTGTAGAAAAAGGCCCAGAAGAGGTTCTGCTTGAGCACCCGGACAGTGAGGGTCGCCAGGCGGAAGACCTGGGAGATGCGGGTAAGCGAATCCCGCATGAGCACCACCGGCGCAGCGTGCATGGCCAGGTCGGTGCCGGAGCCCATGGCGATACCCAGGTCCGCGGCCGCCAGGGCCGGGGCGTCGTTGATGCCATCCCCCACCATGGCCACCACCCGGCCCTCGGCCTGGAAACGCCGTACCGCCTCGGCTTTCTCAGAGGGCGACACTTCGCCGACGAAGTCGTCCACACCCACGGTCTTCGCGATGCGCTCCGTGGTGACCCTGGCATCGCCGGAGAGCAGGACCGTACGGACACCCCGGACCCGCAACTCCGCGATCACCGCGGCGGCGTCTTCCCTGGGGTGATCACCGAAGGCCAGAAGGCCAGTGCAGGTGCCGTCCACGGCGGCAAAGGCCACCGTGAGGCCCTCGGATTCCCAGAGGCGGGCCTTGGTCTCAACCTCCGGCGGCAGTGGAACGCCTTCTTCCACCAACAGCCTCCGGTTGCCCACAGCAACACGGTGACCAACAACGAGGCCCAGGAGACCACTCCCCTGGTGGACTTCGATGTTGGTGGCATCCAGGTGGGCGAGTTCCCGTTCTGCAGCGAGTCTGCCCACGGCCTGAGCTAGCGGATGCTCGGAATAGGATTCCAGGGCCGCCACCAGGTCCAGCCCCTCCAGCGCCTCATGGCGCACCCGGAAATCACCCTCGGTGACAGTGCCGGTCTTGTCGAGAATGAGCAGGTCCACCTTGCGGAACGTCTCCAGCACCCGCACGTCGCGGATGATGATGCCGAGACGGGAGGCGGCACCGATGGCAGCGGTGGTGGCGAGGGGCGTGGCAATCCCCAGGGCGCACGGGCAGGCGATGACCAGCACGGCGATGCCACGCAGCAGGGCCTCCGTGGCCGGAAGTCCACGACTCAGGCACACGACCACGGTCAAGGTTGCCAGGACCAGAACAGACGGGATGAAGACCCGGGAAACCCGGTCCACCAGGCGTTCGAGGGGACTCCTGCTGGCCAGGGCGGACTGTACGGACTTCACGATCTGGGCCAGAGTGGATTCCTCACCGCAGCGGGTGACGCGGATCTCTAGCACACCAGCCGTGTTCAGGCTGCCGCAGATGACTGGATCGCCCGCGGCCTTGGCCCGTGGATCGGATTCGCCGGTGACCACGGATTCATCGACAGCGGACTGGCCCTCGACCACCACGCCATCCGCGGGAATGCGCTCGCCCGGCTTCACCAGGAACACCGTGCCTGGCTCGAGTGCCTCAATGGCCACGAAGCGCTCCTGCCCCTCGACGCGCACGCGGGCCTTCTTCGGGAGCAGGCGATGGAGCATGGCGATGGCGCGGGCGCTGCGGTCCTTGGCATTACGCTCCAGGGCCTTACCCGTGAGCACCAGCGTGACGAGGGCGCAGGCGGTGTCGAAGTAGAAGTGCCGGCCACCCAGGAAGGCCTGGACCGAGCTGTAGACGAAGGCGGCCAGGATGCCGGTGGAGATGAGGGCCTCCATGCGCAGGTGACCGGTCTTGATGCCGAACCAGGCGATGCGGTGGATGGGCCAGGCAGAGTAGACCACCGCTGGCAGGGCCAGGACCATGAGAATGAATGGCACGCCCCGCTGGGCCCACCCGGCAATGCCCTCCCAGTAGCTGGCGTAGATGACGAGGCTGAAGAGCATCACGTTCATCCACATGCCCCCGGCGATGCCCAGACGCAGCAGCATGTCCTGCCAGTCGCGGCGGTCGCCTTCCGATTCCGTGCCGAACTCCACGGCCCGGTAGCCGACGGCCTTCACCCGGTCGGGCACGGTGTTGGGAGGCACCATCTGGGGACAGTAGGTGACCTTGAGGAGATCCGACGTGAAGAGCACCTCTGCCGACACGATGCCGCGCTCGCGCCGGAGGGCGTGCTCGATGACCCAGCCGCAGGCGGCGCACCACATGCCGGTCAGCTGGTAGAGCGCCTCCTTGGTTTCCGTGCCCTCGGGAATCGCGAAATCAGTCTCTTCTTCCGGGCGGTTCAGCAGGCCCAGGCGCAGGCTCTCCTGGAAGAGCTCCGTCTGGCGAAGGTCCACACCCGCGTCGATGGCTCCGCTTTCCAGCAGGATGGCGTAGACGTTCAGACAGCCCACACAGCAGAAGCGCTTCGCCTGGTCCCGGGAGGTCTGGAACTGCGGGTTCCTGGTGGCCGCGGCGCCACAGAGGTCGCAGGTTGCGGCATTGCTCCTGCCCGGGCCAGGACTCATGAATGATGCGTCTGCTGGGGCCGTCCCTGTTCGTCGAGCATCACGGGATTGGCCTTCCGGGTGAAAGAGTAGGCCACGATGAGGATGGTGATAAAGAGCAGTCCGATAAACCCGAACATCGCGAGGTAGGGTCCGCCGCCTTTTTTGGGTTCAGCCATGAGTCAATTCCTCTTCAGGGGCGTGATGAAGGTCATGTCCTCGGCATCCGCTTTGCGGGCGCCGTCGGCCTGGGACAGGATGCGGATGTGGTGCACATCCTGGCCATCCTGCATGAAAGGGGCCCGGAGTTCCACCGTGCGCTCATAACTTTCGCCGGGCTGCAGGACGACCGGGTTGGTCTGCAGCGCCAGATCCGCCCCGGGCAGTCCCTCCACCCAGAGCCGCACCTGGGATGTCTTGCCCGTGCGATTGGCGAGCTTGAGGCGGATAAGGTTGGCGATGCGACCATCGTCCAGCACCTTGAATAGGGTGGCCCGATCAGGGTTGATCTCCACCAGGACCGGCCGCCGCAGCGACAGGACGAGCCCCAGCCCGGTGAGATAGAAGACCATGATGAGGAGGATCACCACCCGCTTGGCGTCCCGGAAACCCCAGCGCTTGTACCAGGGCTCCAGCAGCACCGCCGCCTTGGGCGTCTCGCCCCAGGCGTAGTGGATGAGGCCCGGCTTGCCCAGCTTGCGCAGCACGTCTTCGCAGGCATCGATGCAGTCGCCGCAGTGGACACACTCGATCTGGAAGGGTGAGTCCCGGATGTCGATGCCCATCTCGCAGACCCGGACACACTTCTTGCACTCGATGCAGTCCTTGGCCTCGCCAGTGCCGTCCTGGTAGCTCACCAGCAGGGTGTGCTTGTCCTGGAGCATGCCCTGGATGTAGCCGTAGGGGCAGACGGTGGTGCAGAACTTCTGCCGCACCAGGGTGAAATCCAGGAAGGTGATCAGGGTGACCGTGGCGCCGGTGATGCCGCCAACGGTCACGAAATCGAGATGGAGCAACCGTCCCAGCAGGTCCCTGGGCTCCAGGAAATATGAGGTGAAGACGAAGGCCAGGAAGACCGAGGCGACGGCCAGCACTGCATAGAAGACCCCCTTGGCCGCCCAGGCCTTCGCCTGAGGGCCTGCAGCCTTTAGGGGCTGCTGGACCATGCGCTTGGCCCAGGCCTCCACGGACTGGCTCCACTCGCTGAAGATCATCTGGGGGCAGGCGTAGCTGCAGTAGATGCGGCCATGGATGATGGCCGAGGCCGCGATGACGAACATCAGGAGCATCATCGCGAAGAAGATGATGGCGAATTCGCTGATCCACAGCTCGAAGCCCGCGAAGTAGAACCGTTGCCGCGGGATGTCGAAGCGCATGATGTTCAGGAAGGGCGCGGCCACGAAAGCCAGGAAGAAGGCCAGGTGGAAGCGCTTTCTCAGGCGCTTGTAGACCGTCTCCTGCGGCGGCAACGGCGGCAGCCGCTCAATTTTGGACTTGGGGGGCGCCTCTATCTGTATGCTCATTCAGTTATTATACAATATCTTCGGATTCGGCGACGGAATCGACACGCATTCCGTGGTGTGGTCGAAGCGCTTCATCAGGATGGCGTGGGTCGGGCACCGGGAGGCGCACATGGCGCAGCGGATGCAGGTGCTCTCGTCCTTCAGCATGAGGCCGCCCAATTCGTCCTTGTCCTCAGCACTCATGGCCTGGTACTCCGCCAGGGAGATGTCGGCACCCGCCTGCACCAAGCGTTCGTGGGCGTCGTAGTCGGGCAGGGTGCTGATGCCCACCAGTTTGATGAGGTTCTCGGGACAGACATCCACGCAGCCGTTGCAGGCAATGCAGAGATTCGTATCGAAGACCGTGTTGATGTTGCAGCGCAGGCAGCGGGAACCCTGCCGCCGGGCCATCTCCTCGGGGAAGCTGAGCTCAACGATTTCCACCGAAGTGGCCCGGACCTCGCTTTCCAGCACCGGCGCATTGCAGCGCTCCTCCCGGTGCCAGCCCTCGGCCATGGTGTAGGCGGCAGGCAGCCAACGCTTGCGGACTACAACATCAGTGCGGGTGCCCCGCAGGAAGTCGTGCATGGAGCGGGCCGCGGTATGGGCCGAGGCGATGGCATCGATGAATAGGCGGGCGCCGTGGGCCACATCACCGCAGGCGAAGATGTCAGGGGCGGTGGTCTGGTAGGTGACCGGATCCACCTTGATGAGCCCGCGGTTGGTCTCGACGCCGTCCTCGGGCTTGAGGAAGGAGAGGTCCGAAGTCTGGCCGATGGCAAACACCACCGAATCGGCCTGGATGTCAGTCAAGTCGGTCTCGTCGAACTTCGGATCGAAGCGGCGTTCCTCGCTGAAGACGGAGAGGCACTTCACGACCCGCAGGCCCTTGCACTTGCCATTCTCGACGATGATTTCCTTGGGCCCGACCCGGTTGTGGAGGTGGATGCCCTCCTCTTCGCCCTCGTGGACCTCCACATCGTCCGCAGGCATCTCCTCCCGGGACTCGAGGCAGACAACGTGGATCTCCTTGTCGCCGCTCATGCGGATCGCCGAACGGGCCACGTCATAGGCCACCTTCTCGCCGTGCCCCATCTCCTGCAGGGCGTCCTCCTGGTTCAGCGCCTCGAAGGGGCGCAGGGCGGAACGGGCCACGTCGTAGGCCACATTGCCGCCGCCGACCACCACCACGCGGCGCCCCAATGGCAGGGGCTTGCCTTCGTTGAAGGCCTTGAGGAACTCCATGCCGTCGTAGACCCCTTCGGTTTCCCCGCCGGGCAGGGAGAGCTTGCGCCCGCTGGGCAGTCCCACACCCAGGAAGATGGCCTTGAAGCCCTGCGCACGCAGCTCCGCGAGGCTGAAGTCGCGACCCAGCTTCATGTTGCATTTCAGTTCCACGCCCATGGAGAGGATGGCGTTGATCTCGTGGCGCACGAGGTCCCGGGGCAACCGGAAGACCGGCACGCCCGCGATCAGCATGCCGCCCGGCTCCGAGTTGGCCTCAAAGACCGTGACCTTGTAGCCGACCTGGACCAGGTCGTGGGCCACGGTCATCCCGGCGACGCCGGCGCCGATGACCGCTATCTTTTCGTAGTTGCCACGGTTCGGCGGCAACATGCGCTGGTTGTTCCCCTCCCGGTAGCTGGCGTAGTCGCCGGTCTCGGGCCCAAACTTGTCCGTGACGAACCGCTTGAGGGCGCGGATCGCCACGGGCTCGTCCAGGGAACCGCGACGGCAGTTGGCTTCACAGGGAGCCCCGCACACCCGCCCGCAGATGGACGCGAACGGGTTGGTGGCGCGGGCGATCCGATAGGCCTCCTCGTAGCGTCCCTCCGCGATGGCAGTCACGTAGCCGCAGGCGTCCGTGTGCACGGGGCAGGCGTGCTGGCACTTGACCATCTCGACCCAGTACTGCGAGTCGTCGGGAACCCTGAACTGCCAGCTGGCGTTGTCCACAGCGTCAATCCTCGTGAGGTTTGCGGAAGGCGAATACCGAAACGATGACCGCATAGACGAAGACCAGCGCGGCGACGAAGTACATGAAGATTGGGCTGGTCTTCGCGGTGGCATTGAACTGCTGGACCAGGGGACCTCGCGTCGCGTGGTTCACATCGCCGTACATCTGGAAAATAAGGTAAGCCACGCCACCAAGGCTGATGATGGGAGTTACCAGTTTCAGGAACCCAGGGGCATCCGTGCCCTTGCGCTCGGTCATCCAGCCGTCGGCATACTCTTTGAGATTCTCCTTGCCCTTCTTGTCCTGCTCACTCATGGGGTCCTCCTGTGGGTGTCGTCGTCTTCCTCGAAGAGGTGGTACTTCGCGTCTTCGCCCTTCTCCCCCCAGTAGCCATCCTTGCGCGAGCGGAAGCAGAAGTAGACAGCCAGCGCAAAGGAAAGGAAGAAGAAGAGGTAGGCGAAATAGACGCTGGGGTAGGTGTAGTCGGTGGGTGCCATGGGCCTACTTCTCGTAGTCGTTGGCGGGACGCCAGTCCTTGCCGCGGCCGAGGTTCTGCATGTAGGCGACCAGGGCGGTGAACTCCTCAGGGTTGTTCACGATCCACGGGAAGGGCGGCATGATGGAGCCCTTCACGAGGTCCCGGGGATTCTTGAAGTGGGTCTTGTGCCACTGGGTGTCGTACTTGCCGCCGATGCGGGCGAGGTCGGGGCCCGTGCGCTTGGTGCCGAACATGTGGGGATCATCGAAGACGAACTCGTCCGGGGTGGAGATCGGGGCATCCACGCCGCGCCAACCGTAGCGCTTGGTATCGGCCAGAAGGGTGCGGACTTGCTGGGTGTGGCAGTACCAGCAGCCCTCCCGGACGTAGATGGCGCGGCCCTTCTTCTGCAGGTCGTTGAGGGGAACCACCTTGCCGGTGATGCCCTTGGCGGGGTCGTGGTTCTCGAAGGGCTTGGACCAGGACGTGTCCACCAGCGGCGGAACGACGGTGGTGAGGATGCCTCCGATGAAGAACAGCACGAGGGAGATTCCGATGGCCCAAAGGGCGTTGTTGTCGGCTTTTCTGAACATGGTCGCTCTCCTTTCCGCGGCCTAAACGGCCGCCTCCTCGTGGTCGCCCAGCGCGGTGGCCATGATGTTGTAGGCGAAGAACACGATGCCCGCGAACATCATGATTCCCGACACGAAGCGGACGATCCAGATGGGCTTGAGGGCGATGACGGTGTCGATGAAGGGGATGCTGACGTTGTTCCACTGCCAGCCCTGCCAGAAGCCGCCCAGCCAGAGGGTCGTGAAGAAGCCCAGGCCGCCGATCATCAGCATCCAGTAGCTCCAGTTGGCCAGGGACTGGGAGTGCAGCGCCTTGCCCCAGATCTTGGGAACAGCGACATAGGTTCCAGCGATGGCGAAGAAGCTGAAGCAGCCCAGCACCGCCATGTGGGCATGACCTGGGATCCAGTCGGTCTTGGACACGATGGCGTTGACAGTGCGGAGGCTGTGCATGGGCCCCTGGAAGCAGGTCAGCAGGTAGAACACCACCCCGGACATGAGGAACTTGAGAGGCACGCTTTCCCGAAGCTGGTGCCACTGGCCCTTCATGGTGGCGAAGAGGTTGTAGACCACGGCCCACACAGGGATGAGCAGCATGAGGGAGAAGGCGATGGCGATGGTCTGCAGCCACTGGGAGATGGGTCCGTGGAGCATATGGTGGGCGCCGGTCCAGACATAGACGAAGGCCAGCGACCAGAAGCCGACCATGGACAGCTTGTGGCTGTGGAGTGGCGTGTTGGAAGCCCGAGGGATGAAGTAGTAGGCGATGGCCAGACCGATGGGCGTGAAGATCAGACCCACCGCGTTGTGGACGTACATCCAGTTCAGGTTCGCTTGGTTGGTACCCGTGGTGAACAGAGTCGCGAAGTTGCCCGTGAGGTAGACGAACGCCGTCCACAGGATGCAGCCCATGGTGTACCAGATCGTCACGTACATGGCCTGGTGCTTCCTCGAGGCGACGGTCATGAGGACATTCACGCCGAACATGATCCAGGCGATTACCACCAGGACGTCGAGGTACCAGGGCAGTTCCGCATACTCCCAACCCTGGTTCTGGCCGGCCAGGAGGGTGACGACTGCGCCGAGAATGATGACGTTCCATAGCGCCGCGGTGGCCAATCCGAGCTTCTCGCTCCACAGCTTCACGCCGCAGAGCCGGGGGATCACGTAGTAGGCCAGGCCCATGTCGGCGGCCAGGAGCCAGCCGAAGAGCATGCCGTTCACATGCAGGGGACGGAGTCGGCCGTAGGTTAGCCAGGACATGGTGCCCATGAGGTCTGGCCACACGAACTTGGCGGCGATGGTCACGGCGATGATGCCCACAATGAAGAAGTAGGCCACCGAACTCACCAGGAACCACTTGGCGGTGGCATCGTCGTGGATCAGGGCCCCTTCAGGCGCCTTCGCCACCTCGGCTCTACTGAATTGCAGCTGCATGCTGGCCTCCCTTCGGCTTCGGGTTGATGCTGCGGATGAAGTTGACGAGGTCGCCCACGTCGTTGTGGGTCAGGCCGTAGTCGATCCAGGGCGGCATGGCCGTGCCCTGCACGCCGTACTCGATGGAATCGAAAAGACGCTTGTCGTCCACGCTGTTCACGAAGAAGGCGTTCCGGAGGTTCCGGGGCTTGGGCTGGATGTCCAGGGAGTTGGGTCCCTTGCCATCCGCTTTCCTGCCATGGCAACCGGCGCAGCGATTGACGAAGAGGGCCTCGCCGCGGGCCACGGATTCCGCGCTGGTAGCCACGGGATTCCGCTCGGGACTGGCGTGGGGTTTGAGCTCGCGCCGAGGTTCCTTGGTGAAGGTGGTCTGGACATGGCCCAGGACCGCCTTCGCCTGTTCCTCGTTCAGGAGCTTGCCCCAGGCCGGCATGGAGGTGCCCGCCACGCCGTTACGGATGGAATTCACCAGCCTGGCCTCGGGCTTGGAGTTCATGAAGCCGGCCTTGGTGAGGTCGCGCGGATAGGGGTCCAGATGCTCGGCGATGGGCCCTTGGCCGTCGCCCTTCTCGCCATGGCAGCGGAGGCAGAGGGCCTTGTAGATCGCCTCGCCAGTGGCAGGAGCGGGGGCGCCCTTGAGGGTGAGCAGGTAGGCGGTCATGGCCTTGAACTCATCATCCGTGAAGCGGAAGGCCGGCATGATCGAATCGGCCATGGTGGACTTCGGGTTCTTGAAGTGCGCGAAGAGCCAGTCGCTATCCTTGAGCAGCCCTTCGGAGCTGAGGTCCGGGGCGATGCCGCCATCCCGGTCGCCCAGCTTGTGGCAGGCGGTGCAGGCACGGTCGAGGACCAGCTTCTCGCCCTGCTTGACCATCTCGGCGGGCCTGATCTCCACCGGCTTGATGGTGGCCTGGACCAGCTCCGCGCCGCCCGTGAGCTTCACCTTGAAGCGCTGGATTTCGGTTTCCGCGAAGTTCCGGCCCTTCCGGCTCTTGAGGAAGACCACCAGGGCCTTGATGTCCTCTTCCTTCAGGTGGAATTTCGGCATGATCGACGTGGCCAAGATGCTCTTGGGATCGGCGATGCGGCCCCAGAGGTAGTCGAGCTTCCACTTCTTGCCCACATCGGAGAGGTCGGGGCCGATGGTGCCGTCGGAGAGGCCCTCGATGCGGTGGCAGCCGTAGCAGTTGGAGGCAAAGAAGAGTTCACGTCCTTTCGTCACCAGGGGGGTGCCCGGGAAGGCGATCTCCGTGTGGCACTGGGCGCAATTAGCCTGCATGTATTCCTTGCCCTTGAGCTTGGGCACGAAGTCCTTCCGCCAGTTTTCCTGGGTGGTATAGCCGAGCAGCGGGTCTGGCCAGAATTCGTCCTTGCCGTGGCTGTACTCGGGTTCGAGGCCACGGCCCTGGCCGTCATGGCAGACCGTGCAGCCGAACTCGGAGAACTTGTGCCGTCGTTCCCACTTCCCGTTCTTCTCCACGTCGCCCATGGCCTTGGTGTAGGGATGAGTCTTCAGGGGCTCAGCGTAGGTGGCAAAGCGGGGATCGTCAGCGGCGATGTGGCAGGTGGTGCAGCGGTCGAACCGGGTTTCGCCGAAGTTGCTCACGACGATCTGCTCGATGCGGGGTTTGCGGCCCTTCAGCGCGGCTCGCTCGGCATCGGTCTTCGCCAGCACCTGGGCCTGGTCGAAGTAGGCGTGCTGGTTCCGTTCCCACTGGTGGAAGAACTGGTTGTAGAACACGACCCCGTGGATCACGAGGATGAGGAAGGTGCCGATGGCGAGTGCCAGTCTCATATCGCGCTCCTCACCAGGGGGTCACGAAGGACCAGTTGGCCCCTCGGAAGAAGGTGCCGATGATCACGAAGATGATGTTCGCCAGCACGAAGGTGATGAAGATCGTATTCGTCAGCAGCCGGTCCCGGGAGAACCACTTGCCCACGCCCTTGGGCGACCGGTCGAGATAGGGCGCGCCCAGCAGCAGCAGCACGAAGATCGTGGGTACGCCGATGCCGCCCCA
>CAIQPH010000118.1 GCA_903873655.1 uncultured Holophagaceae bacterium
AGCTCGATACCGCGTCGGCCTCGGTTCACGGAGTCCCGCTCCGCTGGACCCTCAACCTCCTTGTCTCGCTTGCCCGGCGCCCTGCGCGATGGCACTGCTTATTTCGTTCCAGCTCCTAAACACCCAAGATCGCCTTGAGTGCGTCGGCAGTGCTGCTCCGGCGCTGTTGCTCGACCGCTTTGGGGTCCACCTCGACGTGTTTCTCGTCGGGGGTGATCTTGAAGAGCGGCTGCCCCTTGTGCACGATGGCGCCGTCGGCGCCCGTGAGCAGGATCTTGTCGATGGTCCCGGAGAAGGGCGCCCGGACCGTGTTGAACATCTTCATGACCTCGATGACGTAGAGCGGCTGCCCCTTGTCGAAGTGCATGCCCTCGGTCACGAAGCGCGGGTGGCCCGGCGCCTCCTGCCCGTAGTACATGCCGCCGCTGACCGCCACGATCTCGTCGGCCTTGGTGGCCGGCGGCGGGACCAGGACCTTCTTCATGCGGGCTTGGAGGTCCGGATCGGAGAGCTCGGCCGGGATGGTGACCTCGAGATCCGCCTCGACGCGGAAGTCGAAGAACCGCACCTTGTCCGCCAGCACGAAGAGCAGGCCGAGCAGCTCATTGCCGGCCTCGAAGCCGGCGTGGGCCGCGCGGATGTGGGCCCAGGTGTCGGCGTCGAAACCGCCCTGCGGGGCCTCCAGCGCCAGGATGTCGTTGAGCTTGTAGTACTCCTCCTTCTTCAATCCGAAAACCCGGCGCAGTTCGACGTAGAAGCGGATGGAGCGTTCGAGCAGTTCGTGGTCGTGCTGCCAGATCACCTCGGCAGCCGGCCGCTGGGGGTCGTAGGCCATGTTCAGGTAATCGTAAGTGTCGCTGAGCACCCCGAGGGGATTGCGGATCCACGACAGCCGGCCGTTCTCGAAGCGGACGTTCTTGCGGTGCAGGGAGAGCCACCCGGACAAGAGGTGCGGGTCCTCCAGCAGCCGGTCCAGCGGTCGGGTTAGCAGGGTCCCCTTGCGGTCGAGGACTTCAGAGATGGCCTTGGCGAGCCCCGGATCGTCCGGGGCCTGGGCCGCTGCCAGCTTGGCGTAGTGCTTCCTCATACCAAGGAAGGCGACCGAGGTGTCGATCAGGGAGGCCTCCTCCTTGAGCCGGCCCATCAGCGTCAGGTAGGGCACCACGAAGCGTGTGGTCGGCTTGGCCATGACGTTCTGGCCGAGGAACCAGTTGACCAGGCCGTAGTGGAACTCGAGGTTGGTGGCGACCTGCTGACCCCGGATGCTGGTCTCCCGCAGCACCTTGGAGAGGTGATGGTAGCTAGCCAGGCGGTTCTCGCCCTTGGTCAGCAGCAGTGCGATGTTGGAGTCATAGGCGCCAGCCACCCGGTACCGCATGAACATGCCGGTGTCGGGATTGACTAGGCTGATGCCTTGATCGTCGCGAATCTCGCCCTCGATGGGCTTGGACCAGAAGCGGATGATGCCGCCGGCGTGGGGCGAGAGGGAGGCGTCGGTGGCGTTGAGCCGGGCCTCGGCGGCCGCCCTGAAGCGCGGGATGCGCTCAGGCTTTGGGAGCCGCTTCTTGTGGTGCGCCAGCAGCGCCATGACCTCGACCAGGGACTCGACCACGAAGGAATCCTCCGGGTTCCCGGGGTTGGTGAACTTGAGGCTGTAGCAGAGCTCCGACACCCGGTGCTCCACTTGGATGCGGGTGTTGACCTCCATGAAGTAGTAACGGTCACGGTCGACGATGCACTCAAAAGTGGAGGCCGAATCGAGGCCGACGGCCACGCCGAAGCGCGCCGCATCCGCCTCCATCCGCTTCAGGATGTCGAGGTCAGTGGCCAGGGCCATGGCCTCCTCGACCTTGCCGGCGGCCTTGGCGGCCTCGATGGCTTCGGCCAGCCCCTCCTGCGTCACCGAGATCTCAAGCAGCTTCTGCTCGTGCATCTGCAGCGAGCAGTCACGGCCGCCGAGGGTGACGCACCATTCGCCGTTCCCGACCAGCTGGATCTCGTTGTGGCGGGTCTGCTCAATGTTGAGCTCGATGAGGATGTTCTTGTTGTCGCCCACGCCAGTGGCCTTGACCTCGTTCAGCACCTCTCGGGTCATGGCCGGCGCCTCGGCGGCCGCCGTCCTGATGGCCTTGTCGTCGGCGTGTGCCAGGGTCAGCAGCGAGGCGCCCAGGATGCGCTGGCCCTTGCCGCCGCCGCCGCCGATGGCCTTGAGGCGCACCCGGCTGCGCGGGTGCTCCTTGAACATGGACAGGACCTCCTTCTCGACCTGCGCGCCCAGCTCTTCGACGGTGTAGATGTCCTGCCCGGCCGCGTAGCCGGCGGCGAGGATGGCGTCGGCCAAGTCCTCGAGCGGTTGTTTCTCGTCGGCGATCACCTTAGGGTCCAGGGCCAGCTTACGGGCCTCGATCACCGCCAGCAGCTGCTTGCGGCTGGGGAACTTGGCCACCAGGGTCCGGGCGGTGACATTGTTGATGCCTGGCGTGACGCTGACCTTGACCTCCAGAGCGGTGCGCTTGGCCTCGTCCTTCTTGCCGGCGCGCGCCTGGGTCACCGAGTTCGGGCCGATGAACTTGAGCCCGGCCTTCTCGATGGTTGCCACGAACTCCTCGTCCTCGGCCATGAAGCCGTAGCCGGCGAAGACCGAGTCGTAGCAGTTGTCCTGGGCGATCTGGACGATCTGGTTCATCCGCTCGACACGCTCCTCCTTCGAGGCGCCGGAGTAGTCAGGCACGCGGTGGACCCGCCCGGTGTCGGTGAGCTGGCGCAGCTCGGGCGCCAGCGCGTTTGTGTAGACGATGGAGTCCTTCTCGGAGAGCAGGATCCCGTAGTGGGTGATCCCCATCTCCTCGAAGACATCCATGGCCTCTTTGCGGATGGGGCCTCGGCAGACGATGAGCGGCTTGAGGTCGGTACAGGCGAAGGAGCGCACCCACTCCGAACTCGAGCTGGCGAGCTTGCGGTCGCGGTGGATGAGCGGGTTGTGGCGGTAGAGGTCGTTCTGGGCCATGTTGCGTGATCTCCTGGACCTAGTGGAACTCGCGCTGCGGTCCCGTCATGGGCGACGGCCGGTAGTGCCGCATCAGGAAGTTCATGTTTTCGGCGAGTGCCTGGCGGAGATCGGTCGGCATGACGATCGAGGAGATCGAGCCGAGGGCCAAGCCTTCCTTGGGGTTCATCAATTCCCGCTCGTAGCGGGAGTTGAGCTGGGCTTCCTGGGCCTTGACCCAGTCGGTCGCCTCCTTCTCGGCATCCTTCTTGGCCTGTTCGCCGTCCATCCCGGCGGAGGTGCGGGTGGCCGTCCCCTTCTTGATCATGTCGACCATCGAACTGCGGATCTTTTTCAGCGCCTCCTTGTAGACAAATTCCTTCCCGGCCGGCCCCATCACGGCCAGGCGGGTGGTGGGGAGGGCCAGCACCAGGTCGGCGCCAGTCGGGTAATTGTTGTAGGAGGCGTAGGCTCCGCCGAAGGCGTTGCGCAGGATGAGGAGGATGCGCGGCGTCCGCACGTCGACGATGGCGTCCAGCATGGACCGGCCGGCCTGCACGATGCCGCGAGCCTCCTGCTCTCTGCCGGGGAGGAAGCCGGTGGTGTCCTCCATGAAGATGATGGGGATGTTGTAGATGTTGCAGAAGCGCACGAACCTGGCGATCTTCATAGCGCTGTCGCAGTCGATCTGGCCAGAGCCGACCGCCGAGTTGTTGGCCACGAAGCCGACCACGTGACCGCCGAGGCGGCCGAAGGCGGTGACCGCCTCTCGGGCGCGCTCCGGCTGGATCTCGAAGTAGTCACCGTAATCGCAGACTTGCTGGATGACAATCGAGACGTCGAAGGGCGTGTTGAAGCCGGTCGGCGAGTTGAAGGCCCGCTTGAAGAGGGTGTTGATCTCCCAGGTCTTGCGGTCGATGGGATCGCTGGTGGGCTGGAACGGCGCGCTGGCGCCGTTGTTGTCCGGGATGTAGGCCAGCAGTCGGACCGCCTGGCGGAGTGCCGCCAACTCGTCGGCCACGGTCAGGTCGGCCACACCCGAGGCGCCGTGTACCTTGGGCCCGCCGAGGTCTTCGGGGCTGATTTCCTCGCCCAGCACCGACTTCACCACGCCCGGCCCGGTCAGGCCAAAGAAGGTGTCGGCCGGCTGGATCACGAAGCTGCCCTGCCGCGGCAGGTAGGAGCCGCCGCCGGCATTGAAGCCGAACATGCACATGATCGAGGGGACCACGCCGCTGATCTTGCGCAGCGCGGTGAAGGCCTCGGCGTAGCCGTCCAGGCCGCCGACGCCCGCCGGCACGTAGGCGCCGGCCGAGTCGTTCATGCCGATGAGGGGTAAGCCCTTCTCGCCCGCGAGGCGGAAGAGCCGGGCCAGCTTGTTGCCGTTGGTGGCGTCCATCGAGCCGGCTCGCACCGTGAAGTCGTGGCCATAGACCGCCACGTCGCGGCCGCCGATCTCGATCACCGCTGTGACCAGCGAGGCGCCGTCCAGGTTCTTGCCCCAGTTCTGGTAGAGCACGTTGGGCGGCTTTGGCGAGAGGATCTTGAGCCGCTCCCACACCGTCATGCGCTTCTTGTAGTGCTGCTTCTCGATCTGGTCGATGGCGACCGAGCGGACGGGGCGCTGGATGAGGTCGTACCCCTCCTTCATCGCCTCCTCGTAGGGGCCGGTGGCCCGCGAGATCTCGCCCGGGATGTTGAACTCCACCTTTTCAGGGGGATCGAGGGGATTGGTCAGCGTGGGTCTGATGGCCTTGGTCGTCATCGGCTTTATCCTCAAATCTCATTTACAGCATTCAACTCAGACGTATGGAGGTCTGGGGTCCCCCTGTGATCGCCATCGGAGTTGTTCCATGACCTTCAATCGGGCGTCCAGATACAGCTTGAACTTCCGTATATCCACTCAAAGGGAATATTGGGAATAGGTTGACTGATTCCGTAATTCAAAATTATGAACTATGTTTGAAAATTCGATCATAAATTATTTCCGCCCGTTTCAATCGATACTAACATTGAATATAATTGCAGTATTCATGGAATCTAAGCAGAGTTTCATTGCACCCAATGGGTGAAATATAAACATGGAGCAGAATACGGAGAGCGGCCAACCTCCGGGCGGACTTGCCGAGGCGCGACTCTCCTCACTTGAGTTTGACCATCGGCACGAACCGCACCGGCAGCACGGCCTGGGTCTCCAGGCCTTTCGAGTGTTTGCGTAACAGGTAGAGCTCCTGCACGCCACCTGTGGGCCCTACGGGCGCGATCATCCGGCCGCCCATCTTCAGCTGGTCCACCAGGGCCTGCGGAACCTGGTCTGGCGCGCAGGTGACGATGATGGCGTCGAAGGGTGCGGCCTCGGGCCAGCCCAGATAGCCGTCGCCGATCCGCACCCGCACGTTCTGGTAGCCCAATCGCTTCAGATCCGCCTTGGCGCGCAGGGCCAGAGGCGCCACGATCTCGATGGTGAAAACCTTGGCTACCAGGCCCGACAGCACCGCGGCCTGATAGCCCGATCCCGTGCCGATCTCCAGCACCCGGTCGGTAGGCTTTGGATCCAGCGCGGCGGTCATAAAGGCCACGATGTAGGGCTGGGAGATGGTCTGGCCATGGCCAATGGGCAGGGGTCCGTCCTCGTAGGCCAGAGCACGCTGCGAGGCTGGGATGAACTCGTGGCGGGGCACACGAGCCATGGCCGAAAGCACCCGGGCTTCCTTGATGCCGCGGGCCTCGATCTGGTCCCGCACCATGCGCGCCCGGGCAGTCGCGAAGGCCGCTTCCAGAGCGGGGTCCGGCGGCTGGGCTGATTCCAGGTCAAAGCCACCGAGCGTCACCATCAACAGCACTCCCAGAGGCCAGCGCATGGGTACGAGGGTAGGTTCTTCCCCGCTCCGGCGCCAGCGTGTCGCCCTGACGAAAAGAAGGAAAATAATTCATTTCTTCCATCAGGGTGCATTGGGGTCTGGAAAGCGGCTCGATGGCCCGGCAGACGAGGGCTCAGCCCAGTGTCAACTCGATGCTCCCTGCGATGCCCCCGGTCCAGTTCCGTAGACGCCAGGTGGTCATCAAGACCTTGGTCTTGGCGGCACCGGGGAAGGTCTGGCTGAAGGTGACCGACCGGACCTGTCCCGACCCATCCACCTGCAGTGTCAGGGTCGTGCCTCTGGGCAGGCCTGACAGGGTCGCGGCCAAGGCGGGATCCAGCAGGCGGGCTTCCAGTTCGGTTCGGAGGGCGGCCGGATCTGAAGTGCCCGTGATGCCGGAAAAGGCCAGGATGTGGAGACCGGAAGCGCCGTTCGCACCAGACGAAACGAGGCTGTCGGGGCGCCCCGGGACTTTCGCCTTCACCCGCCGCTCTGCCTTGTCCTGGGTCAGGGCCTCGGCCGCCGCGAAAGAAGGAGAATCGCTCTTCATCATCATCGGGGGAGGCGCAGAGGCTGGGTAGCCGGAGCGGGAATATCGACCGCCCACGGCAGCGTCCGATACACCTTCGGGCAGGGGCAGGGGCTGGGTGACGGTGGTAGTGGATCCACCGGTGTTGCGCACCTGGGTATCCACCGCCACGAAGGAGGTGTAGGCCGTGAGCAGGTGGTAGGCGAGTCCGAGCCGCGTGACCTCGGCCTTGCGGTCCGCGTCCTGGCCAAACTGGTCGTAGTCCGACAGCATCTGGATGCGCTGGCGCGCCCAGAGCTGGCGAAGGGCGCCGTGGTCGCGGTGCTTCTCTCTGCCCACCTCGAAGGTCTGGCTCCAGGGGCCGGTGCCGCAGATGCCCGAGAGCGTGACCGTGCCCCTGGCCTCACCGGTCCACTTGCCGAGGCAAATGACGGGTCGATCGGCCAGCACATCGGGCAGTTGCAAGGGCTCGAGATCCTGGATGCTGAAACCGTCCGTCGTGAGCTTGAGGTTGGTGAGCACCGGGGAGGATACGTAGGCGCGGAACTTCTCGGCCTCGGCGGCGGCCTGCTCGGGCTTGGTGATGACAAAGGCCTCACCCTGCCCGGCGTGGGCCATGCCCTCGATGAGGTGCCGGTTCACGGAACTGCCGATGCCGAAGGTGAAGAGGTTGGCCGAACCCAGGTTCTTGCGGATGGTGTCGAAGACCTGGCCATCGGCGCTGATGTAGCCATCCGTGGATACCACGAAGGTACGAGAGATGCCGGGCACCCGGGGCAGACCCAGGGCCCGCCGCATGGCGCTGCCCAGTTCCGTACCGCCGCCGCCATTCTGCGAACGCACGAAGGCCAGGGCCGCTTGCGCGTTGTCCGGCGTGGCGTGCTGCGAGGCGGGCGACCAGAGCGCTGAACTGCCCTCGAAGACCATGACGTTGAAGAAGTCCTGCGGTCGGAGGCCTTGGATCATCTCCTTCATGAGCATCTTGGACACCTCGATGGGAAAACCCATCTGGCTGCCGGAGACATCCATGATGAAGACGAATTCCCGGGGGGGCAGATCCTTGGGCGCCACCCGCTTGGGGGGCTGCGCCATGAGCAGGAAGGTGTTCTCGTCCTTGCCCTGATCCAGCAGCAGGCCGGATTGCACGGCGCCGCCCGCCAGCTGGTACTTCACGATGATGTCGCGGTTGCCGCCCTGGGCTTCTGAGGGATCCAGGCGCAGTGTGGCGTCCGCCTTGCCGTCGTAGGCGATGGCGGCCTTGTGCGTATCGCAGCTCATGCGCTGGATGGGCAGACCCGCCGACAGCTTCACATCCAGAGCGAAGGTGGTGGCAGGTTTCTCGCCCGTATGGGTGTAAGGGTTGGCCACCCACGCTTCACCGGTGCTGGAATCCGTGCCCGCTCTTCCTGCGTACCGGGGACCCACCACCGTGGGATACACGAAGCTGTAGGTGCCTTCCGTGGGAACCAGCAACTCCGTGTACGACAATTCAACCCGGATCTCGTCCCCCGGCATGATATTGGCCACGTTCATCTGGAACACGTTGGGCCGCTGCTGCTCCAGCAGGGAGGCGCTGCGACCCTGCTGTTTGGCCTGCTCGTAATCGGCGCGGGCCTGGCCTCGCTCCTTGATCTGGGCCTTCAGCACCCGCTCGCCGATGGTCATGGTCATGCCGTAGACCGCCGAGCGCGTGGAGCCCGGGAAGACGTAAATGGCCTGCAGGGGTTTCGTGCCCGCGTTCCGGTAGACCTGGGTCACCTTCACGTCGGCGATGACGCCCGAGATGGCCACCCTGGCCGAGGTGGACTTCAGCGGCAGCTGGTCCACGGAAGTGCCGTCGCTTTTGACGAAGAAATAGGGGGACAAGGTGGCATCGGTGGTTTCTCCCCTTGGCCGGGGCTCCGCGCAAAGAGGAGGCCGGCTGCGGGCCTGGGCGTCCCCTTGGACCGACAGGGCGAGCCCGGCGCAGCAGGCAAACAGGGCAGTGGTAGATCGGCGCAGCGACATGGGTTCCTCCCGGAAGGTGCCGCGCCGACATGGCACGGTTCAGGAGGGAATGCCGCGTAGATCAGATCCCTTTCACGGCGTCGGATCTTTTCTCGGGGGCGGATGAATCCGTACCCGGTAGCCATCCATGGGGCCGGTTGCGGGCAGTTGGGCCGGATCGGCCACGGGGGCCTTCAGCAGGTAGAGGTCCAGGGCGTCCCCCGCCGCGAGATGAACCTCGCCGCGCCACCGGACCATGGCCTCCTCGCCGGCAGCAGGCACGGCCCGGAGCTTCAATACCTCGTTGCCCAGGGACCCGCGCCGCAGCAGCACCACCTGGGCTGCCCGGGGTGCGGTGATCGTCACCCGCGTGGTTCCTTCAGGCTGGGCTTCCAGGGCCCACCTGGGAGCCACTGGCATCGCCGCAGCATCCTGCCGGGCTGCGCCGCCGGCCTTGGCCTTCGCCAGCGCCTTTGCAGGAGGGGCTGCCGAGGGAGAGGGCGCCATGGCTCCAGCCACCTCCATCAGGGCGGCAGTAGGCCATGGCGACTCAGCCTTCCTGGCCAGCTTGTCCTGGGCCTCGGCCCGGCGGAATTCCGCCTGAGCCCGGGTCCGTTCCTCCACGCTCGCCGCCTGGGCCCCGGCAGTGGAGAGGACCGACGACGGCGGAGATGGGGGCGGAGGGGATGGTACC
>CAIQPH010000119.1 GCA_903873655.1 uncultured Holophagaceae bacterium
ATGATGTTTCGTGCGCCAGGTCATTTGCTGTAGGAAGGGTCAATGAAAAGGTGACCCCTACTGTCAATGGTGGACAGTGTCGCCTTATGCCGATTTTCTTATAGCGTAGTAATTCTCGGCCCAACGGGCCGGTGCGATTCCTCCCAGACTTGTATGCCTTCGGGTTCGGTTGTAGAAGATTTCGATCCACTCTTGGATCGCCGCTTGTGCCTCGATCCGGGTGCGGAACCGGCGGTGATGGACCATCTCTTGCTTCAGCGTGCCCCAGAAACTCTCGGTCGGAGCATTGTCGTAGCAGTTGCCTTTGCGTGACATAGATGCCCGCATTCCAGACCTCCTAATGAGGTCCTGGTAGGCGTGGGCACAGTACTGGCTCCCTCGGTCGGAGTGGTGAATACACCCCGCCTCAGGGCGTCGATACCGTAGCGCTTTCTCCAGGGCCACCTGGACCAGTTCCTTGGTCATCCGAGCCCCCATGGCGTAGCCGACGATCTCCATGGAGCCAAAGTCCTTAACACCCGCCAGGTAGAGCCAACCCTCCCCGGTAGGAATGTAGGTGATGTCGGTTCCCAACACCGTTGCCGGACCATCGACTTCGAACTTCTGGCCCAGCAGATTGGGTGCCACAGGCAAATCATGCGCCGAGTTCGTCGTGGCCTTGAACTTCTTGTTCTGGATGCACCGAAGGCCCAATTCCTTTCTGAGACGGTGAATACGATCTCGCCCTACGTAGACTTCCTGTTCAGCCAGCTCCAACTGGATGCGGGGCGAACCGTAGGTGCTGCGACCGGTCTTGTGGGCTTGCAGAATGAGGGGTTTGAACACGGCGTCGGTCCTCGATCGAAGTGAAGGAGGGCGTCCTTGCCGCGCGTAGAAGCCACTTCGAGAGATTCCAACCGTCCGAGTAAGAACCTCGACAGGATATTGAAGCCGCAACTGGTTCATGACCGCATACCGGGAAGCGACTCCTTGGCGAAGTATGCGGTCGCTTTTTTTAGGATCTCGGTCTCCATCTTGGAGTGCGCCAGTTCCTTGCGAAGCCTGGCATTCTCGGCCAGCACCTCGGTCATCGAGGGGGCTCCTGGCCAGGCGGCCGGGGTATCCTCCTTGAGGACAGCAACCCAACTACCAATGCTCCCCTTCGGGATCCCTAACCGCCGAGAGACCTCGGCGTGGCTCAGCCCATCCCGGGTCACCATTTTGACCGCCTCAGCCTTCAGCTCATCGCTGTACTGTCTTCGTTCCTTCATCCTTCCAGTCTCCCTGGTACAAGCGCCACTGTCCAAGGGAACAAGTATGGGTCATACCAGTCCTGGATGGGACAGAACTACTGAGACCGAGGGAAGGGCAGAAGTCCGTCGTGATCCGCTCCCGCTGGGCCCTCTTGGAACCCCAAGAGCGGTCAAGACTCCTGGTTGAGCTGGCAGGCGTCGGATCGGTGGTCCCCTTTCTTGCGGTGGCAGCTGAGCCCTCGTTGGTCGGTGGCCGGCCAATTTTGAAGGCGATTTCGGGGACCCTGGGGTTTACGACACCGTTGGGCTTCATCATCGCCCTGGGGGTCGGTGTCATCGCGTTCCTCCTTGGGTCGAACCCTCTTGAAGGCCACGGGCCTGAAAATGCTTGGGGGATCCCTACGGCGTGGCGGTAAGCGGTTTCGGGTCGGGAAACTTTCTTCGGTAGACCACGTGGAGAAGGGTGAACAGGGCCGTGACAACCACAACGCTTCCGACCGATAGGACCAGGAGCCAGGATGTTCCCCAGTGGTTTTCTTCCAGCATCGCCTGGAAAAGCACCGGAGACCCGGTGAGAACAAAGGTACCGTAAACGAGGGCCAGGACCTGCCTGGTCGAAAACCCTAGGCGCAATAGTTTGTGATGGGTGTGTTCCTTGTCCGGGGACCAGACCGGAACCCCTTGACGAATTCTTCTGAGGATCGCCGCCGTTGTGTCGCCGACGGGGATGAGGACAACCGTGAAAGGCAAAAGCCAGAGTTGGTGGAACAACGAGCTTTCGGGACTCCCCCAAAGCGGAAGGATGGCCAAAAGATAGCCTATGGCCAGGCTACCGGTGTCGCCCATGAAGATCTTGGCCGGTGGAAAATTGAAGACCAGGAAGCCGAGGATGGCTCCGACGAGCAGGAAACAGGCCATGGCGGCAAACCAGTGGTCGGTCAGTGCCATGGCGATCCCCAGGAAGGTGAAGGCCAGGGTCGAGAACCCGCCGGCCAGGCCATCCATCCCGTCGATGAGATTGACCGCGTTGGTAATTCCGATGACCCAGATCACCGTTAACAGGGGGCCGAAGACCCCCAGGTCAACGTGCCAGTCCAGAAATGGGACCGTCACCTCTGAGATCACGAGCCCGGTTGCCAGGGCCGTGAGGGCCCCGAAAATCTGTAAGAGGAACTTGTAAACGGCCCGGAACTGGACGAAGTCGTCCATCACCCCCAGGACGATGGTCGAGACTAGGCCCAAACCCACCCAAAGGGCACGGCCCGAATAGGCCATGGCGGGCATTTTCCAATTGGAAAGGGAGCCCCAAAGGAAGAGGGCCAAGAGGGCCAGTGCGAAGGAGGCAAAAATCCCCACGCCACCCAGCCTGGGCATGGGCTCCTTGTGTACCGAACGATGGTTGGGGGCATCG
>CAIQPH010000120.1 GCA_903873655.1 uncultured Holophagaceae bacterium
ATGGCCCGCGGCGATGAAATCATCTATCAGGCTGCCTTGATGCACGGTGTGTTTGCGGGGTATGCGGACTTCTTGTTGCGAGTGCCAGGGCCGTCCCGCCTTGGTATTTGGCACTACGAGGTGGCCGATACCAAGCTTGCCCGTGCTCCCAAGTCGAAGTTTATGGTCCAGCTATGTTTCTATGCGGCGCTTGTTGCAGAGATCCAGGGCGTCCCTCCTGGCTACGTACATCTGTATTTCGGGGATGGGAGCG
The DNA here is from genome assembly GCA_903873655.1 of uncultured Holophagaceae bacterium. Lineage (GTDB taxonomy): Bacteria > Acidobacteriota > Holophagae > Holophagales > Holophagaceae > Geothrix. The sequence continues at coordinate 254 of CAIQPH010000120.1, forward strand.
AGCGTAGCTTTCGAACCGCGGACTACAGTGCCTACTTCGCCAAAGTGCAGGAAAAATACCTCGGATTTGTGCAAGGTCTGCTTGCTCCAGGGTGTCATCCAACCTATCCGACGCCGATTGCATACTGCGGGTCCTGTGGGTGGCGTGAGGCCTGTGATCAGGGCTGGAAGGATGATGATCACCTCTCACAGGTTGCCAACATCACCCAGGTCCAGATCGATCGGTTGCAAGAATCAGGGGTGTTCACATTGGCGTTGCTGGCCGCCATGCCTGCGGAGGCAAAGATCCCCAAGATCCACCCAGAGGTTCTTGCTCGGCTACGCCATCAGGCAGGGCTCCAGCTCTTCAAACGAGAGACTGGGCAGAATCGCTATGACCTTCTTCCCATCGAACCGGGAAGAGGCTTCTCCCGGTTGCCTCGACCGGATGAAGGGGACCTGTTCTTCGACATGGAAGGCGACCCCTTGGAGGTTGGTGGGCTCGAGTACCTGTTCGGCGTAGGGGTCATCAAACAGCGTGCATTTCAATTTCTCTACTTCTGGGCGCACTCAAGGGCTGAGGAAAAGTTAGCCTTTGAGGCCTTCATGGACTTCCTGATGGCCCACCTCAAAGACCATCCTGCGGCCCATATCTACCACTACGCAGCCTATGAGGCGACCGCTCTCAAGCGACTCATGTCCCTGCATGGCACTAGGGAAGCTGAGGTGGATTTCTTGTTGCGCCGGGGCAAGCTGGTGGATCTCTACAAGGTTGTTCGAGAGGGGGTTCGCGTCTCAGAGCCGAAGTATTCCATTAAGAATATGGAGGCCTTTTACGCCGAGAAGCGAACGGGAGAAGTGAAGAATGCAGGAGCCTCCATCGTGTGGTACGAGCGCTGGCGGGAAACCCGTGATCCGCAGTTGTTGGCGGATATTCGTTCCTACAACGAGGACGATTGTCGGTCCACTTGGCAGCTCCGGGAATGGCTGATGGGGCTGCGCCCCGAAGGACTGGCCTGGTTCAGTGCTGATGACCAGGTCTCGGATTTGGAGCAAGAGCGCAAGCCCTGGGAACTCCAGTTGGAGTCCTATTGGCGGGCCCTGGTGAATCCGCTCCCCCAAGATCCAGCGACCTGGGATGACCAGGCTCGCTTGCGCGAGACCACCTACCAGCTCCTCGACTTTCACCGCCGCGAGGCCAAGCCTCACTGGTGGGCCATGTTCGCCCGGATGGAAATGAGCGAAGACGAACTCCTGGAGGACATGGAGTGCTTGGTAGGGCTCACCTTGGATCCAGAGCACCCGCCCGTGCCAGACAAACGATCGGTGATCTATACCTACCGCTTCCCCGAGCAGGAGACTAAGCTCCGGACAGGCAGCTCGGTCACTGACGTAAGCAACGGAATGGGGTTGAATGCGCTCACGCTCGATGAGGAGGCCCAGAGGGCCATCCTCCGCGTCGGCGACAAGCGCCCCTTGCCGCAGCGCCTGTCCCTCGGACCAGGGGCACCCATCAAGACTGACGCGCTGCAAGCTGCGCTGGTGCGCTTCGCTGACAGTGTCATTGCAGACGACCAGCGATACTCGGCCCTGGAGTCCTTGCTTCGTAGGGATTGGCCCAAGTTCCGTGACCGATCACCAGGAATGCCGATTGTTGGTGAGGGCGAGTCGATCCAGCCAGGGGTCGTTCGAGCGATGGCTGACATGGAGGACAGCTACCTGTTTATCCAAGGACCGCCGGGAGCAGGGAAGACCTATACCGGCTCCCGAGTGATTGTCGAGATGCTCCGCCGGGGAAAGCGGATCGCCATCGCCTCCAACAGCCATAAGGCGATCCACAACCTTCTGATGGCCATTGAGAAGGTGGCGGAGGGGGAGAACTTCGTCTTCCAAGGGGCCAAGAAAGTCAACGCGGCTGACCCCGATACCTTTTTCCATGGGCAGATGATCCGTAACATCAAAAGCCCTGATGACGTTAGCCAACAAGATCAATTGGTGGCAGGGACCGCATGGCTCTTCTCCCGCCCAGAATTTGACCAGGCCTTCGATTTCCTGGTCGTGGACGAAGCAGGTCAGGTGACCCTTGCCAATCTGCTCGCCATGGGAACCTGTGCGAGGAACCTGGTGCTGTTGGGGGATCCCATGCAACTCGGCCAACCAACCCAGGGTGTTCATCCCGGGCACTCAGGAGAATCCGGGCTGGAATACCTGCTTCAGGACCGGGCCACGGTAGCACCCGACCGGGGCGTCTTCCTGCCCACCAGTTGGCGGATGGCTCCGGCGCTCTGCCAATTCATCTCTGACGCCGTGTACGACGGTCGCCTGGACCCGGAAGGCGCCAACCACCTTCAGAAACTCGTGCTATCCGAGGGAGCGGATCCCATCCTGATCGAGGCTGGCCTTCGCTTCCTGCCCACCGCCCATCAGGGGAATAGCCAGCGGAGCAAGGAGGAGGGTGATCGAATCAAGGGGCTCTACCAGAGCCTGCTTCAGCAGGAGTTCCAAGACCGGAATGGCGTACAGCGCCGGATTGGAGTCGATGACATCCTCGTGGTGGCTCCCTACAACCTGCAGGTGAACCTCCTGCGGAAGGTGCTTCCTGTAGGTGCCAGGGTGGGGACCGTCGACAAGTTCCAGGGCCAAGAGGCTCCGGTGGTGATCGTGTCCATGACCACCTCCAGTGAGGAGCATCTTCCCAGGGACATCGGCTTCCTGTTCTCAAAGAACCGTCTCAACGTGGCAATCTCTCGCGCCCAGTGCCTGGCGGTAGTGGTTGCCAGCCCGGATCTGTTGACGGTGCACTGTTCAACCGTGGAGCAGATGGCCCTGGTGAATCTCCTGTGTTGGATCGCCAGGGAAGGTGCTTGAGGCCCATGGGCTGCCCTTCCTGACACTGCTTTCCAAGTCGGGTCCGATCAAGGGCCGCCTCAGAGGCAGAGTCTAGAGGCTGGTCACTAAGAACCGCGATGCTGGTGTCGAAAATCTTTGAAAAAGGCTCCTAAACCATTTGGTAGGGGTAGGACCAAGGATAGGATCCTGGGCTCTAAAATCTTTGAACACCTTGAAAATCAGACCTACAAAACACGGATTTCAATGTAATTAGTCGGCGCTGAAAAACCCCGTACGGGCGATCAGGCTGCCGTGAGGGCCTGCTGACGGGTTGCTCCAGCTTCTATGAAGTCGATGAGGGCCTGGATGGCCTTCCTTGGCTCGCCCATGAGAAGGCGCAAAAGGGC
>CAIQPH010000121.1 GCA_903873655.1 uncultured Holophagaceae bacterium
CCAAGGCTGCGCTGACCTCCGAGAGCTTCATCTCGGCCGCCAGCTTCCAGGAGACCACCCGCGTCCTCACCGAGGCCGCCCTCGAAGGCCGCGTGGACTACCTGCGCGGGCTCAAGGAGAACGTCATCCTGGGCCGGCTCATCCCCGCCGGCACCGGCATGGCCCACTACCGCAACCTCGAGATCGAGGAGGGCGAGTATCCCGAGCCCAGCCTCAACGAGTTCACCGGCGGCGACGACTTCGACGACGAATACGCCCGCATGGCCCAGCACGTCGAGGAACTGCAGGGCATGACCGAGATCGACGGCGAAGACCTGTAACCCGAACAGTCAGTTAGAGAAAAGGGGCGGGAGCAATCCCGCCCCTTTTCTTGGAATGACTGATCTGGCTAGGCTTGCGAAAATGGTAGTATCAGTTATACTGATACTACCTGTGAACCGGATCCCCCTCACCATGAACCCTAACGAAACCATTCCCCGCTTTGATGCCTTTCTTGCGGAACGCGGCTTGAGGCTCGAAGCAATCGCAGCAGGCGGCACTGCACTAGCCCTGATGGGGATCATCACCCGGGAGACCCGCGACTGCGATCTCGTGGAACCCCAACTGACGGAAGACTTGACACAGGCTGCAGCAGCCTTCGCCGCCACCCTGCGGAATCAAGGGACGACTCTAAGGGATGACTGGCTGAACAATGGTCCCGCCTCCCTGGGGGCCCTCCTGCCTGATGGCTGGAGGGACCGCCTGCATCTCATCCATGACGGGAAAGCCATCCGGCTCTGGTCACTGGGGCGGCCGGAACTGCTCCTGGCTAAGCTTTGGGCCCTTTGCGACCGGAGTCTGGATCTGAGCGATTGCGTGGCTCTGAACCCAAGCACCGAGGAACTGGCACAAGCTGAAGCTTGGATCGTCAGACAGGACATCAATCCTGACTGGCCCACTCATGTGCGGTCGACCCTCGAAGATCTCGCCGGAAGACTTGGCCATGGCCTATAGGCGGCTCACTTCCACTCGGGTCATCTTGGAAGGGGAAGCCCTGACTGCCGCCATGGTGGGTATCGGGATGCTCTTTGCCGCACGACCCATGGTGAACCCCAACATTGAGGACACCCTGCTGGCGGCCTCCGTCGAAGGAATGGACCACGACGACCTCCGTGTGCTGGCCATCCTGATGACCTGGCTGGAAGTTCACAGAGCTTGGATCAATGTGGATCGGTTAACCGATCTAGTCCGCCAACACCCTGGCAGGAGGGTCCAAGCCTTCTGGTGTGCCGTGGCTCTTTGGCTCGGCAAGGATCGACGTTTCTTTCGTCTGGCCAAAGTGTATGACGGACCGACCCTGGACCTGCTGACTACAGGAACGGACTTTCACCTGAGACGGTCAGGGGAAGATCCACGATTTGCTGGAGGACCGCTGCGACTGCCAGCGGGAATCCTACGCGAGAGGAAGAAGGATGTCCTCAGTCCTGCCGAGCTTGCGCACCGACATGACGCCTATCGGCGCCGCATCATGTTGGGGCCCTCATACCGGGCAGACATGTGGGCTGAGTTGGAGCATCAGCCAAACCTATCCACCGCTGAACTGGCTCGCCGCGCCTACGGATCCTTCGCAACGGCTTGGCACGTGAAACAAGATTGGGAATTGTTACAGCAGGCTGCAACAGCATAGACCTTCGATGCTTACAGAAACTCTGGTTGGGTCGGCTTGACATAGGTCATTCGGGTCGACACCCTTTACTCCCATCGACAGGAGACTCGACATGAAATACAACCAGTTCGGCCGCACGGGGCTGTTCGTTTCGGAGATCTGCCTGGGTGCCATGACGTTCGGCGGGAATGAGGACGCCGGCTTCTGGAAGGCCATCGGCCAACTCGGGCAAGCCGAGGTGGACGGCCTCATGGGCCGGGCGCTCGCCTGTGGCGTGAACTTCTTCGACACTGCCGATGTCTATTCCTTCGGCCAGTCCGAGCGCTTGCTGGGGCAGGCCTTCAAAAACCTGGGCGTGGCCCGCAAGGATGTGGTCATCGCCACCAAGGTCTTCGGCGATATGGGGCCACGACCGAATGACCGGGGCGCCTCCCGGGGCCACATCATGGACTCGGTCCAGGGCAGCCTGGAGCGCCTGCAGACCGACCATATCGATCTCTATCAGATCCATGGCAATGATTCCGTCACTCCGATCGACGAGACCCTTCGAGCCCTTGACGATCTCGTTCGTCAAGGACTGGTGCGCTACATCGGTGTTTCCAATTGGGCGGCCTGGAGGATTGCCAAGGCCCTTGGAGTGAGCGAGCTGAAAGGGTATGCCCGCTTCGAGACGCTGCAGGCCTACTATTCCGTGGCGGGTCGGGACCTTGAACGGGAACTGGTGCCCATGCTCAGTGAGGAGAAACTGGGCCTGATGGTCTGGTCGCCCCTGGCGGGGGGTCTGCTGTCAGGCAAGTTCGGTCCGGGGGCGCCAACCGCCGAGGGAGCTCGTCGCACCAGCTTTGACTTCCCGCCGGTGGATAACGCCAGGGCCTGGGCCTGTGTGGCCTCCATGCGCGAGATAGCCAAGGCTCACGGAGTGTCTGTGGCGCAGGTGGCCCTCGCCTGGCTGCTCGCGAAGCCACATGTGATGAGCGTGATCATCGGGGCCAAGACGCTGGCGCAGCTGGATGACAATCTCGCGGCGGCCAATCTGATTCTCACCGCTGACGAGATGGCCGAGTTGGATAAGGTCAGCGCACTGCCTTCCGAATACCCGGGCTGGATGTTCGAACGGCAAGGTGGCAATCGCAGGCCGAAACCCTACTCGCAACCGAACGGGTAAGAGCGTCCTTCAAGGCACCTCTGGGAAGAAATCCCTGGAACAATCCGGACAGACGCCGTGGGTGAACTCGGCCCGGGAGTGGGACCGGATGTACTGTTCGATCTGGGTCCAGTAGCCATTGTCATCCCTGATCTTCTTGCAATGGGCACAGATCGGCAGCAGGCCGGATAGGGTGCGGAGCTCCTGCAGCGCGCTCTGAAGTTGGTGAATGAGCTTCTCCCGCTCCTCTTCAACCTGCTTGCGCTCGGTGATGTTTTTCGAGATGCAGGTCACCGAGGAGACCTTGTCATCGGGGCCCAGGATGGGTTTCACGGACGTAATGTAGAACGTGTCACCGGCCTGGGTGGGAACCCGCACGTCGAACACGACGGCTTGCCTGGTGGCGAACGCTGCTTGGATGACCTTCATGCGCTTTTCGGCTTCCTCAGGGGAAAAGAGATCCCAGATCCTCCGGCCGATGACCTCTTCTGGTTCGCGGCCAAATGCGCCCGAAAAGGCACGGTTCACGTAGCGGTAGGTTCCATCCTCTAGGATGTTGAAGATGGGATCGGTGGATTCATCCAGGACCACTTCCAGAACGTCCATCCGCCGCCACCGGAGGCCGAGCTCATCTGCAGCGCGCTTCTTGTTGCCGGAGGGTTGGGGAAGGTTGGAGTCCAAGAGTGGTCCTCTATCAGCCTGAGATTACTCAATAGGAGCGTAGTCGCCCAGAGGCCAGTGAATTCAGCCAATGGATCCGCCGAGGGGAAGTACGCGGCGGATGGTTGTTCAGACTCACAGCCCCCCGTGGAATCGGCCGAATCCATGGGCAAGCATGAGCGACATGACCAGGAGGCCAGCGCCGAGGGCGAGCACGTGCGGGTTCTTGCGCAGATCAAACCGTCCTACGCGACACACGAGCAGGTAGCCGATGACGAGGTTGAAGAGGCCCCACAGGACATTGGTCAGCGCAGATGACAAGCCCACCCCAGGTGGTGAGGCAAAGGGGCTCTGGAAGGCGTGCCCGGAGATTCCATTGCCAAGATGGGGCAGGGCGTTCGCCAGGAACGCGCCTCCGAAAAAGTACGCAAGATAATAATACCAGCGCATGGTTGCTCCCTTCAGACCACTAACCCAAGCTGATTCGAAACTCCCAATGAATTGGTCCGGACCAGCCTAGCCGGGATCCGGCGGCCGCGTGCTGGCAAGAATATTCGGCCAATGAACTGGGCAGGGTAGAGTGGCGCGGGGCCGATGCGGGTATTTTTAGACCCAGCGCGGGGGATGTGGCAAATCGCCTTGGGATTTCAGCGGAGTGACATCATGGATTTCATCCTTCAAGAAGGTTATGCACCAGGCTGCATCGGTCGCATAGCCGAGCTCCACGCCACCTATTACAACCGGCTGGTAGGATTCGGCCTCTACTTCGAAAGCAAGGTCGCTCAAGAGCTGTCAGCCTTCTGCGAAGCCTACCAGGAAGGTCGCGATGGGCTGTGGCTGGTCATGGTTGACGGGAGAGTTGAAGGCTCGATTGTAATCGATGGTTCGCATGTTCAGAGTGAAGGAGCACACCTTCGCTGGTTCATTGCTTCGGATGCCGTGCGCGGTACCGGAGCAGGAAACGCCATGCTCAGCGCTGCCATGAATTTTTGTCGGTCCCAGCATTACGAAAGAGTGTTCCTCTGGACCTTTGAGGGTCTGGATGTGGCGAGACGCCTATACGAGAAACATGGCTTCCACTTGGTCCAGGAGCAACTCGGAAGGCAGTGGGGCTCCCAAGTGAACGAGCAGCGTTTCGAGGTAAATTTGTTTTCTGGTACTGTGGAAAAATGATCAACAAACTCTCGATTGATGGTGATCGGCTTTACCGGTCTCTCGATGCGCTCGGTGCGGTCGGTGCCTTTGATGACCCGCGCACTGGCCTGCGCGGCGTGTGCAGGCTCGCGCTCACCGCCGCGGACGGCGCCGGACGTCTCCACGTGGTGAAGCAGCTGCGCGAGGCTGGTCTCGAGGTTCGGATCGACCAGATCGGCAATGTGTTCGCACGACGCGCCGGTCAGGATGATCGGCTTCGTCCCGTGATGATCGGCTCGCACATCGACTCGGTGGCCACGGCTGGAAGGTACGATGGCTGCCTGGGAGTGCTCGGCGGCCTCGAGGTCGTTCGAACCTTGAACGACGCGCGACGCGCGACGCTTCGACCCCTGGTCGTGGCGTTTTTCACTGACGAGGAGGGGGCACGATTCGGCACCGACATGCTCGGGAGCGCCGTTGCGACCGGCCGGATTGCCCTTGAGGAGGCCTACGCTTTCCAGGATCGCCACGGGGTGTCGGTGCAGGGCGCGCTCGCGGCCATCGACTTCCTCGGCGAAGCCGATCCCCGTCTCGCCGCTCCCTACGCCTACCTCGAGTGCCATATCGAGCAAGGGCCGGTATTGCGCGCCGCCGGCGTCGACATCGGGGTTGTGCGTGGCGTGCAAGGCATCTGCTGGCACGAGGTGACGATAGTCGGCCGGTCGGCCCATGCGGGCACTACACCAATGGCCCTGCGCGCGGACGCAGGGGTCGCTGCCGCCAGGATCAACCTGGCATTGCGCGATATGGTCGCGTCAGGCCGGTTCGGGCCCGAGTTCCGGGCAACGATGGGCGTGATTTTGCCTGACCCCGGTTTGGTCAACGTCGTGCCCGGGCAGGTCACGGCGACCGTGGACCTGCGAGATCCCGACACGGCCCTGCTCGACGCGGCGGAAGCCGCGATCATCGCGTTCTACGCCGAGGCTGCCCGGATGGAAGGGGTGACGATCACCCACCGGCGCACCGCCCGCACGCCCTACGTCGGGTTCGACCAGGGCATCCAGGACCGGATCGATGCCATGGCCGACGCGCGGGGGTTATCCCACGCCGAGATCGTTTCGGGCGCAGGCCACGACGCCCAGGAACTCGCCCGGCTCTGTCCAGCCGGAATGGTGTTCGTCCCTGGGGAATATGACGGGATCAGCCACAATCCGCGCGAGCTGTCGACTGAGGGTCAATGCGCCAACGGCGTGAACGTCCTGCTCGATGTCGCCATTGCCCTTGCCGATGAGCCCGCTACCCACGAGGATTTCCGATGAAGACTCGACTTGTCCGCGTGGCCATGACTCAGACCGTGAACGCCTACGGCCCGATGCCCGCCCGAGTCGAGGATTTGGCCCAACTTGCAGGGCATCTCGAAGACGTGCGGCAGGTCAACCTCGAGCACCACCTGGCGCTGCTCGAGTCTGCCGCCGCCGCCGGGGTGCGGGCGATCGGATTCGGCGAACTGTTCACCGGGCCCTACTTCGCCTTGCACGACGATCCCATGTGGAACGGTCTGGCCGAGGACGCCTGGAGCGGGCCAACGGTCACCGCGTTGGCTGCAGCGGCCAAGCAGCACGGCATGGTGGTAGTTGCGCCGATCTATGAGCGGGACGCACTGTCAGGCAGGCTCTTCAACACTGCCACCGTCATCGATGCCGACGGCACGGTGCTCGGGACCTACCGCAAGACCCACATCCCGCACGGGAGCAATGAGCAGGGAAGCTTCTACGAACAGCAGTACTACCTGCGCAGCGACGGCAAGAATCGGGTCGGCAGCTCAGATGTCTCGACCAACCCGTTCTTTCCGGTATTCGATACCGCCATCGGCCGGATCGGCGTGGCGATCTGTTACGACCGGCACTTCGTCGGAGTGCTGCTCTCACTCGCGCTTGAAGGCGCTGAACTCGTGTTCTGTCCCGCCGTAACATTCGGTGCCAAGAGCCAGCGCATGTGGCCTCTGGAGTTTGCGGTCGATGCCGCCCGACACAACCTGTTCATCGGCGGGAGCAATCGCCGGGGAGTTGAACCTCCCTGGAACCAGGAATTTTTCGGAGACAGTCACTTTGTCGGGCCGAACGGTCGAGTCGAGGACGTATCGGCCCACAAGAACCTGATCGTGTCCGACCTCGATTTCGGTGAACTGTCCGATCCTGATCCTTCGGGGTGGGATTTCCCCCGGGACGGCAGGCACAACATTTACTCACACCTCGCGCGGCGCATGTTTGGCGTAGGGAATCCCCGCCAGGCTCGCTGACCGATCCCCGCCCCAACCCTGAGGGCAGTCTATTGGCCAAGCACCTTGTCCGATATTCCCTGAAAGGGACTGCGTTGCGGACCTTAAGGATGAATCGACGCAGTGCGTATGTGCACCAGGCGTGATGACCAAACCCCTACCACTTCGGGGGAACCCTCAAAGCTATTGAAGTGCCTGTTCGGTAGGTAGTGGCGCTTGAGAAGTCTGCTTCAAGTTGGGCAAGAAGACAGCCACGAGGCCCATCAGGGGGAGGAACGCGCAGACCTTGTAGACGTATTCGATGCTGGTCAGGTCGGCCAGGTGCCCCAGCGCTGCGGCACCGATGCCGCCCATCCCGAAGGCGAAGCCGAAGAACAGGCCAGACACTGCGCCGATCTTGCCTGGGATCAATTCCTGGGCGAAGACCAGGATCGCGGAGAAGGCTGAAGCCAGCACCACCCCGATGATGACTACCAGCGCCCTGGTCCAGAACAGGTTGGCGTAGGGCAGGGCCAGGGTGAAGGGCGCGACGCCGAGAATCGAAGCCCAGATCACGTACTTGCGTCCGATGCGATCACCGATCGGGCCGCCGATCAGGGTGCCGACGGCGGCAGCGAACAGGAATAGGAACAGGTGTGTCTGGGCGTGCTGCACGGTCAGGTGAAACTTGCTGATCAGGTAGAAGGTAAAGTAGCTGCCAATGCTGGCGAGGTAGAAATACTTGGAGAAGATCAGGAGCAGCAGGATTCCGATGGCAAACCCAGTCCGTCCGCGCGACAAGGGTTGGGCGGCCCCCACGTGGGCGGATTTCCCGCGTGCGCCCAACCTGTGAACGGCATACCACTTGCTGATCTGCACCAGGACCAGGATCGCAAGCAAGGCGACCAGCGAGAACCAGGCGATGCTGCCCTGTCCGTAGGGCACGATGATGGCCGCCGCCAGCAGCGGACCAGCTGAACTGCCCAGGTTCCCACCCACCTGGAACAGCGATTGCGCCAGACCATGACGGCCACCGGAGGCCATCCTCGCCACCCGCGATGATTCCGGATGGAAAATGGCGGAACCGGTCCCAACAAGGGCCGCAGCTACCAGTAACATGCTGAAGTTCAAGGCGACCGACAGCAAAAGAAGTCCAATCAGTGTGAAGCCCATGCCGACTGGCAGTGAGTATGGCTGCGGCTTGCGATCGGTATAGAAGCCCACCATCGGCTGCAGCAACGAGGCCGTGATCTGGTAGACCAACGTGATAAGGCCGATTTGCCCGAAGCTGAGATGGAACCCTCCTTTCAGCACCGGATAGATCGCCAGGATCAGCGACTGGATCATGTCGTTCAGCAGGTGTGAAAAGCTGATCGCGCCCAGCACCTTGAAGGCCGTGCCGTGCGCGTGATCAGTCTGATTCGTGAGGCCCAGGCTGGAGTTCGGAAGGGTCGAAGCAGAATCGGTCATTGTTGGGAAAGGTCCTGGAAGGCGGTAGGGTCGTTAATCAAGGCTGCTCCTCATAGACCATGGCCGAATTCACGATCCGACGTTCAAGGTCCCCGATTTTCCAATAAAAACCGCCTTCTCCTCCCGCCACCATCAGTGCGTTTTGACTGGATCCGCAGGGCGCTTGGGAAGGCGCTTGGTGTTCTCCTGGATGCGCTTCTCGACTTCCTGGACGCCCCGCTCCAGCTGTGGGTCATGGCCGGCCAGCACCGACAGCGGGTCGTTCTCGACGGTGATGTCGGGGGAGACGCCCTCGCCTTCGATGACATACTCGCCGGAGCTGGGGGCATTGGTGCTGCTGGAGGGCACGTAGACGATGCCTCCGTCCACCAGTGGGCCGGTGCCGCTGATACCCACCACGCCGCCCCAGGTGCGCTTGCCGATCAGTGGGCCCAGCCCGGTGGACCGGAACTGCCAGGGGAAGATGTCGCCGTCCGAGGCGCTGGTCTCGCTGGTCAGGCAGACCATGGACCCGAAAAAGACATTGCCGGGGTCGGTCCCCGGGAAGTCGGTGCCCCGGTCGAACCGGGTGCCCATGTATGGACGACCCAGCCGTTCCAGGATCATCGCGGCGACGAAGCCGCCGCCGTTGGAACGTCCGTCGATCACCAGACCCTCCTTGCGGATCTGGGGGTAGAACCACTTGATGAACTCCGCGAGTCCGCGCGGTTCCATGTCCGGAATGTGCAGGTAGCCGACCTTGCCGCCGGAGAGCTTGGCCACGGTCGCCCGGGAACGGTTCACGAAGTCCAGGTAGAACAGGGGCTCCTCAGAGAAGATGGGCGCGTAGGTCACCGGCCGGGCCCCGTCCAGGCTGGGCTTGGCGTTCAGGGTCAGCGTCACTGGGTGGGTCTTGTAGCGCAGCAGGCGGTAGGGGTTGTCTCGGCCCTTCAGGTCCTGGCCGTCGATGGCCAGGACGTAGTCGCCGACGTGGGCATCCACACCGGGCTCCGTGAGCGGCGAGCGGTAGCGTGCTTCCTCGTTCTGACCCTTGAAGATCTTGGCGATGCGGAAGCGCCCGGCCTTGGCGTCCAGTTCGAAGAGCGCGCCGGGGAGGCCGACGACCGGCCGTTCCGGCAGGAGGTAATCCCCACCCTCCACGTAGGTATGGCCGCAGTTCAGCTCGGCGATCATTTCCGTCAGCACGTAGGTGAGGTCGGTGCGGTGCTGGACATGCTTGAGCCAGGGCCGGTACTGCTCACGCAGAGCCTTCCAGTCGTAGCCGTGCATGTTCTCGACGTAGAAGAAGTCGCGGTAGCGGCGCCAGACCTCGTCGAAGATCTGGGCCCATTCCTGGGCCGGGATCCGGTCCACGAACAGTTCCTTGGTCGAGACCGGCTTGCGCTCCTTGGTCTCGGGCTTGAGCTCCATCAGGCTGAAACCGGCCGTCTGGCGGAGCAGAGCCTTGGAACCGTCGGCGCAGACCGCGGCGCCCAGCAGGTCGGTGGCGAGGATGCTCTCCTTGCGCTTCTTGAGGTCGAACAGGCAGAGGCTGGACAGCCCCGGTTCTTCATCCTCCGTGAAGGTGGCCAGACCCGCCTTGAGATACACCAGACCGTCTGGAATGGCAGTCAGGCCGCCCAGGTTGTCAGCCGGCACCGGAACCCGCACGGCGCGTTCTGCCAGACCATCCCAGTCGATCCGAACCGCGACCTCCTTCTTCGCCTCCTTCTTGTCGCTGGCCTCGGCCTTGGCGAGGGTCACCACGTCGTTTTCCGGCGCGAAGGGATGGGCCACGTCCTTGCACAGTGGATAGGCGAAGATCCCGATGTCCTTCTGGCCGGCGAAGTCCAGCTCCAGACTCGACACCACCGGCGCGAAGCTGTGGCGGGAGAGGACGTAGAGGTAACTGCCGTCGGGACTCCAAGTGGGGTTGAAGGCCGGGAACAGATCATCAGTGACCCGGCGCAGCTTGTTCTCGGCCGCGCTCCAGATGTAGAGGGAAGTGAACTGATTGGGGTTGCGCAGGGTCAGCGCCAGGAACTGACCGTCCGGTGACCAGGCCAGGTCGGGGTCGCCGCCCAGCTCGTCCCGGACGATGTCCAGGCGCTTCTTGTCGGCCACGGATACCACGTGCAGGGTGTGGTGGGCGTCCGAGAAGGCGATGCGCTTGCCGTCCGGGGACCACTCCGGGGCGTACAGATAGACCGCCAGGTCCTTAGTGAGGGCCTCGGGGGCGCTCGTGCCGTCCTGGTCCATCAGAACTAGCTGGTCCTCGCCGCTCAGGTCGGAGATGAAGGCGATCTTGCGGCCGTCCGGGCTCCAGCGGGCATGCTTCTCATGGGCGTTGGAACTGTCGGTGAGGTTGCGCACCGCGCCCTTCTCAATCGGCGTCGTGAACACGTCGCCCCGAGCCACGAACAGGGCCCGTTCGCCCTTGGGTGACAAGCCAAAGCTCTCAATGAACTTCTCGGCCGGGATTCGGGCGGGGCGGGAAGCGCCGCCGTCGCTGGGCACCGTGATGCTGATGCCCCGGTCGGAGCCATCCTTGGTGTCGAAGATCCGGAGCTCACCGTTCAGTTCGTAGACGATCCGTGCAACATGGTCAGTGGAGGGCCAGCGGACGTCCCAGGTCTTGTTGAAGGTCAGCTGGCGAGCTTCGCCCGTGGCTGGATCGGCGCTGTACAGGTTGAGGGTCCCGTCCCGGTCCGAAGCAAAGCAAACCCGGTCGCCTATCCACATGGGATCGCGCTCGGTGCGCTTGGTCTGGGCGATCGGCTTCTGGGTGTGGCTGGCCAGGTCAAAGATGAAGAGGTGCTCGGCCCAGCCGCCCTGGTAGCGCTTCCAGTGCCGGAAGTCCCGGTACAGCGGGGTGTAGAACACCTGCTTGCCATCCGGGGAGAAGCAGCCGGCCCCGGATTCTGGCATGGGCAGCCGCACGGGCATGCCCCCGTCGAACCCGACGGTGAAGAGCGCGCCGTGGTCCACCACATCATCGGCGTCGCGCATGGAGCGGAACAGCACGGACTTGCCGTCCGGAGTCCATCCCATCACCTGGTTGTCAGAGCCGTGCCGGGGTTTCAGGGGTCCGCGGGCCGGGTAGAAGGTGAGCTGACGGGGTATGCCACCCGTGGCAGGCATCACATAGACCTGCTCGTCGCCATCATACTGGCCGGTAAAGGCGATCCACTTGCCGTCCGGGCTGAACTTGGCGAACAACTCGAGGCCGGGATGGGAGGTCAGCTTGGTGGCGGTGCCGCCGGTCGCGGAGGCCGACCAGAGATCGCCACCGTAGGTGAACACCACCCGATCGCCTTGGATGTCCGGGAAACGCAGAAGCTTGGTCTGGGCGTGGGCGGTGGAGGCGACCAGGAGGGCACCTACGAGCCAGCGGCTCACCCGGAAGACAAAGGGATGCATGAGGCCTCCAAAGGACAATTTGAAACGGTAGATCGGCGGAACTCGGGAGAAACCAATTTATTACAATGCAGGTTGGGCAAATAGGGAGAACATCCTCCTGGGCCGGCTCATTCCCGCCCTTTGCCTTGCTGTCCTTGACGAATCGACACCCTTCAGCCGAAGAACGAACCCAGATCCGACCTCCGGATCATTTCGGTAGGGCGGGGTAGATCATGTAGGAAGCCCCTTAGGAGTGTGCTGCGTGAAACTTCAGCCCCAGCGCATGGATGACCTTCCCGACGGCAGAGAACTCTGGATTCCCGTCAGGATCAGGGGTCTGGGAGGATCAGGTGGGGTCTTTCAGGTTGGGAATTCGCCCTTTCGGCCCCGCGACGGCCTTGTCCCTGATGAGCTCGATAACTACGCCGCTCAAATGAACCTTCCGCCACTCCTGCTCCGTGTCAGGGCCGTGCCGCCACGGGCTTGGGCTGTCGCGAGGCAGATCTGATCCCCCAACGAGAGCCCTATAGGTTTCCCCACGGTTGCGATGTGGGCGGCTTTGACAGCGATTGGAGTGCCACAAGGCACCACTTGGACGGGAACCCCCATGACTACGGCCTCGGCCTGATCAGCAAGTAGCCCACTGATGATGAGCTTTGCCATGGCTTCGCTGAGGTTTACGCATTCTCTAGCCCCCAGCGCCTGAATGACCACCTCGTCCAGCCTGGATCATGGCAAGCAGTGCGCTGGCAGCTAGTGTAGTGCGCTCAAAATAGTGGGACCTTTGTTTGAGTCACCGCACTTGATACTGAGAGGTATCGAGTGCGGGATTTTGTGCGAATCGAACTGACCACCATCGAGCGTGAGCGCCTGGAAAGCACGGCGAGGAGTCG
>CAIQPH010000122.1 GCA_903873655.1 uncultured Holophagaceae bacterium
AGCCAGACCGGCGTAACCATCCTCGGGACCTTTGTGGCCTTTGGTGAGGTGACGGCAAGCGTGCGTGAAACCCCTGGCTGATGGCCGGTAGCCTCATGGGTCCCAAGGAGGACCCATGGCACTTCAGGAACAGGAACCTCTGCCACCAGCGGTGAATCGGCTCAAGCAGCAGGTCCAGAGATGGCGGGAGGCGAAGGAAGGTCAATTCTCGCTCACGCCTGGCGAGTTATGGAACGCCGCAGTCCCGCTCGCGTTGAAGTACGGGGTGTGCAGAATCGCTCGCGCTGTGGAACTGGATTACGGCGGCCTGCGGAAACGGGTGGCTGCACTGGCGGGAAAGCCGTGCCCTGAACCCTCGATCACCTTTGTGGAGATCCCAGCCTCTGGGATGGCAGCGACGGAGCATCCCGCATCTGAGCACCGTCAGAATCCCGCTCCGGAATCCGGCCTGGTGATCGACATCTCCCGGCCCGATGGTGCTCGGATGAGGATCAGCCTGAAACCAGGCACCGACCTGGACGCTGCCGGGATCGTCGCGGCGTTCGTCGGGGGCGGGCTTTGATTCAGGTCACCCCGCAGATGCGGGTCATGGTCGCGGTGGAGCCGGTTGACTTTCGGAACGGGATCGACGGCTTGGCGCAGCTTTGTCGTGAGCGCCTTAGGAGCGATCCCTTCTCCGGCTGGGTGTTCGTCTTTCGCAGCCGGACAGGCCGTTCCATCAAGGTCCTGGTTCACGACCAACTGGGATTCTGGCTCTGTACGAAGCGCCTATCAGAAGGGCGATTCCGGCATTGGCCGGAGGGAAATGGGGAATCGGCAGAGCTTCTGGCCCATGAACTCCAGGTTTTGATCTGCGCCGGGAACCCAGCAACGACCGGCGTTCCAGCCGCTTGGCGAGCCTTCAAATGATTTGTGCGCAAGCCCTTTGTATAAGCCAGTTGTACTTTTTCAACTCGCATGGCAAAGTCGAGGACATGGGACGTTCGAGGCAGCGGAAACCACAACCAAACAGGGCGCCGATTGGCTCGGTTCCCATCGAAGTCCAGGAAATGGAACTGGCCACCCTCTACGGCTATGTCGCCAAGGCCGAAAGGGAAACGTTGAATGCCATCGAGGCCCAGGCGCTGCGAGCCACGGTCACGACGGTGAGCATCATCATGGAAGAACTGAAACGGAAGCGCGCTTCTCTCCGGCGCCTCCAGGCCATGCTGTTCGGATCCAGTTCAGAGAAAATGGACAACGTGTTTCCCTCCGCAGCACCTGAGTCTCCAGCACCGGAGAATGCCACTGAGCCGGATGCCCCGGTCGCTCCGGAACCAGCCGGGGAAAAGGCTGACGAGAAGCCGAAGGTCAAGGGCCACGGCCGTAATCCTGCCTCCTGCTACCACGGCGCGGAGCAGATCCAGGTACCACACCCGGAGCTGTCGGCGGGGGGCTCATGTCCAGAGTGCCCCAAAGGGAAGGTCTATCCCCTGGCCGAGCCTGCCGTGCTGGTGCGGGTGGTGGGCATGTCGCCGCTCTCGGCCAAGGTCGTGGAACTGGACCGCCTTCGCTGCAACTGCTGCGGTGAGGTGTTCAAGGCTCCGGCCCCGGAGGGGATGGGAGAGGAGAAGTACGACGAGACGGCCACGAGCATGATCGCCATGCTGCGGTACGGCGCAGGCACGCCCTTCTACCGCCTAGCCAAGCTGCAAGCGGGCCTGGGAATTCCTCTTCCAGCGGGAACGCAATGGAAGCTGGCCCTGGAGGCGGCGGGCCTCCTGGAACCGGCCTTCCAGGAACTGATCACCTGGGCCGCCCAAGGAGACGTGATCTACCAGGACGACACCACCATGAAGGTGCTGTCCCGACCTGACCTCATGACCAGGGGCACGAAGCAGCGCAAGGGGGTCTACACCTCCGGCCTCATCTCGAAGGCAGGCGAGAACTGGGTGGCTCTGTTCCTCACGGGCATGAACCACGCCGGGGAGAACCTGGCCGAAGTTCTCCGCCGTCGGAAGGCGGAACTGGGTAGGCCGATCCAGATGTGCGACGCCGCCGCAGCCAACACGGCGGGGGACCTGGATACCATCGTGGCCCAGTGCCTGGCGCACGCCCGGCGGCGGTTCGTGGACGTGGCGGAGGATTTCCCCGAGGAGTGCTTCCATCTACTGGAAAGCCTACGGGAGGTCTACCGGAATGATGCCGAGACCAAGGGTATGTCCCCTCCAGAGCGCCTGCGGTTCCATCAGGAGCACAGTAGACCTGTGATGGAACGGCTTCGGGCCTGGCTCCAGGAGCAGTTCGACCAGAAACGGGTGGAGCCGAATTCCGGCCTGGGTTCAGCCATCACCTACATGCTCAAGCACTGGGAGCGGCTGACCCTTTTCCTCCGGGAGCCCGCGGCCCCACTCGATACCAACAAGGTCGAGGCATCCCTGAAGCGGGCCATCCTGCACAGGAAGAACAGCCTGTTCTACAAGACATTGACGGGCGCCCACGTCGGGGATGTGTTCATGAGCCTCATCCACAGCGCCGAGCTCAACAAGGTCAACCCCTTCGAGTACCTCGTCGCCCTCCAGCGTTACCACGCCCTGGTTGAGGAGAACCCTGAGGAGTGGATGCCCTGGAACTACGCGGACACCCTGGCTGGGATCGGCCTGGCGGGGTAGGCCACATGGGGGAGATCACCTGGAAGCCGAGGGTGGGCAGCGCCCTGGCTCCTGAAAGGCTGGCCACGAGAAGGATCCCCGGAGAACTTGTCATGAGCGAAAAAAAGGCGAATATGGTTAAATGTCCTGCCTTGCCACCTACCAACGCCGGAAACCCGAGCACTTGGTCCTCCATATGTGTGTGACCGAGCACTTGCCACGGTTCCTGTTGCACTGCGAGGACCTCGACCGCTACGTGCCCCGGTTCGTCCAACGCGAATTCGAGGGGTTCCTGCGCTGCGGCATCCTGGACTACGGCTTCGCCCGCGTCCACTGCCCGGAGTGCAGCTACGACCGGCTGGTGGCCTTCTCCTGCAAGGGACGGGGATTCTGCCCGAGCTGTGGTGCCCGCCGGATGGAGGACGGGGCCGCCCATCTCTGCAACGAGGTCCTGCCGCCCCTGATCCCCTACCGCCAGTGGGTGCTGAGCTTCCCACGGCCCCTGCGCTACCTCATGGCCTACAATCCGGCCATCTGCCGCGACATCACACGGATTCTTTCCCGGGTGGTCTTTCGCTTCCTGCGGCGCCAGGCCAAGGTGTTCCTCAAGCTGAAGTCCGTGGCGTTGGCCAACCCCGGCCTGCTGGTGGTGATCCAGCGGTTCGGCTCGGGGCTGAACCTCAATGTGCATCTGCACGCCCTGGGAACCGACGGGGTCTACGTGCTGGACGAGGAAGGCCGCCCGGTGTTCTGGGCGCTGCCGGAGCCGACCCGCGAGGAACTCGACACGCTTGCGGCCCGGATCTGCGAGGAGGTCCTGGACCTCCTGCGTCGGCGCGGCATCTGGTCGGATAGCGATGAGAACGAGGATCCGGTGGATCCGTTGCTGGGCCAGTTGGCCCGTGCTTCCATGACCGGGACGCTGGCCTTTGGTCCCGCCGGATCCCGGGTGGTGACGCTGGGGAGCCCAGCAGCCGCACGGCCCTCCAAAGGTCGGGCAGGGCATGCGTCGGGATTCAACCTGGACGCGGCGGTGCGCGTGGCCGCAGACGACCGCTTCCACCGGGAGCGACTGTGCAGGTATCTGCTGCGCCCCCCGCTGGCGCAGGGGCGGCTGGTGGAGCGCAACGACGGGCGCTACGCCTTTCAGATGAAGACCCCCTGGCCGGACGGCACATCAGTCCTGGTTTTCAATGGAGTCGAACTCATCGGGCGTCTCGCGGCGCTCGTTCCGCCGCCCAGGCTGCACGCCGTACGCTACTTCGGCATCTTTGCACCGAATGCCAAGCTGCGGCCCCTGGTGGTGCCGAAACCCTTGAAACCCAAGCCC
>CAIQPH010000123.1 GCA_903873655.1 uncultured Holophagaceae bacterium
CGACTCCTCGCCGTGCTTTCCAGGCGCTCACGCTCGATGGTGGTCAGTTCGATTCGCACAAAATCCCGCACTCGATACCTCTCAGTATCAAGTGCGGTGACTCAAACAAAGGTCCCACTATTTTGAGCGCACTACACTAGCGCCTACCGCCTAGAAGATCGATTCACCGGGCTTGCGGCGCCAGGCTTCGGAGCGCTTCTGGCCGTCGGCCTTGGGCTTCACATCCTTGGCGGCAGCCAGAGTCTGCAACAGCGAGCCACCCAGCTTGGAGGCCGCATGCTTCGCCAGCGCGGGAGCCACGAGAACCACCGGCGCACTCACGGGCCCGGAGACCTGGTCTTCCGGTGCGGTGGACTTGGCAGTGATCTCCTTCAGGCGCTTCTGGTACCAGACCTTCCGCTTGGGGTCGATGATGCGGATGTTCCCCGCCTTCTCCCCCTTCTTGAGAACCTTTGGCTTCGGCTTCTCGCGGTCTTCGCGCAATACGGAATCGGGCTTTGCTGCTTCTTCAAGGATCTTCGCCAGGTTGCCAAGGCCACGCAGGTTCATCATGTGCGGTTGCTTCTCCAGAAGGGGCCACGGGCCACCGTTCATTAGATTAGCGGAAGGTCCTTCATCCACATAGTGTTTTTCGGCGTGGGTTGGGGTTTTTCACCAATTGAAACCCGTGGCTCCTGGGACACTGAACCCATGGGACCCTCGGTCTTCTCCCTGAAGGAACGCCTGGACGGGCTCTGCGCGCGTTACGACACGGCCGGAGCGCTGGACCGCGACCCCCTGAGCGTCCTTCTTGCCTACGAATCGCCCCTGGATCGCGAGGTGGCCGCTTTTGTGGCCGCCCACCTGGCCTATGGGCGCGTGGACCCGATGATTCGTGCCATCCGGGCCGCCCTGGCTCCCCTGGGTGACCAGCCTGCGGCCTGGTTGCGGGAACGGCCCATCCCGGCCGCCCGGAAGGCACTGTCCCTGGCGCTGTCCTCCTGGATCTGGCGCTTCCATACGGGCGCCGATCTCGTAATCTGGCTGCTGGCCTGGAAACGGCTCGATGGAGATAGCGGCCAGGGCCTCGAACCCCATCTCCTCCCCATCCCTGGCGAAGCGCCCGATGAGGCGCTCTCGCGTCTAATCCAGCGCCTGCGGGCCGAACTTCCGGCCACCTACGGAATCCGCTTCTCGCTGCCCGATCCCCTGGAAGGCGCAGCCTGCAAGCGCTGGCGGATGTTCCTCCGCTGGATGGTACGAACCGGTTGGCCCGACCTTGGCCTCTGGACCCGCATGCCCCAGAACCACCTCATCATCCCCCTCGACACGCATGTGGCCCGCATCTCGCGCTTCATCGGACTCAGCCGCAGGGCCACACCGGACGGGAAAATGGCCGTCGAGATCACGGAATCCCTGCGCCGGCTGGAGCCTGCCGATCCGCTCCGCTACGACTTCGCCCTTAGTCACCTGGGCATCCTCGGGGATTGCCCTGGTGTGCGCAGACGCAGCACCTGCCTGGGGTGCCCGCTGTATTCTGTGTGCCGTGCGGGCTCGAAATCCGCTGCGCGATTTTCGAGATAGGAAAAGACTGGAACCGCCGGGTCAAACCTCGAGGCGTCTGGTGCCAGCAAGCTGGTGGTCGCACAATCGCTGCAGCCAGTCCCGGGAGTTTGGAACACCATGCACACGGCCCAGCGCACTCACGGTTTCACCGAATCGGTCATCCGCGGGATGACGCGCCTGGCCAACGAGCACGGGGCCATCAACCTGGCCCAGGGCTTCCCCAACTTCCCAGCCCCTGAAGAACTCAAGGAAGCCGCTGTCGCCGCCATCCGCGCCGATGTGAACCAGTACGCCATCACCTGGGGCGCACAGCGGCTTCGGGAGGCTCTGGCGCGCAAGATGCACAGCTGCTACGGACTGGCGGTGGATCCCGAAACCGAGATCACCATCACCTGCGGGGCCACGGAAGCCATGGCCTCGGTGCTGCTGGCGCTGGTGGATCCGGGCGACGAGGTGGTGATCTTCGAGCCCTGGTACGAGAACTATGGCCCAGATGCGGTGCTCTGCGGCGCCCGCCCGGTGAATGTGCCCCTGCCCGTGAGTCAGCCGCTCGATCTCGACCGGCTGGCCCAGGCCTTCGGCCCGAAGACCCGGGCCATCATCCTGAACACGCCCAACAACCCCACCGGGAAAGTCTTCACCGCTGAAGAACTGGCGGGCATCGCCGACCTCTGCCAACGGCATGATGCCTACGCCATCACCGACGAGATCTACGAACACATCGTCTACGAGGGGCGGCACATCCCCATCGCCACCCTGCCCGGCATGGCCGAGCGCACCGTCACGATCTCGGGCGCCTCCAAGACCTTCGCCATCACCGGCTGGCGCATCGGCACCATCCTCGCACCGCGGGAACTGACGGCGGCCATCCGCAAGGTCCACGACTTCCTCACCGTGGGCGCCCCGGCGCCCCTGCAGGAGGCCGTGGCCACGGCGATGGACACCCTGCCGGGCGAGTACTACACCGGCATGGCCGAGGCCTACCGGCACCGCCGGAATATTCTCTGCGGCGCACTGATCCGGGCGGGCTTCCAGCTTGTTCCTCCTCAGGGCGCCTACTACGTGCTGGCCGATTACTCGGCGTTGGGCCACGAGGACGACGTGACCTTCGCCACCCGCCTCGTTGTTGAGGCGGGCGTGGCCACGGTGCCCCTGTCGAGCTTCATCTCGAACCCAGCAGAATCGCGCACAGTACGCTTCGCCTTCTGCAAGACCGAGGACCTGCTGGAGGAGGCGGGGCGGAGGCTACAGGCCTTCACGGAGCGGTGAGTCTTGGAAATGGAAAAGAGTAAGGAATGAAACGGAGGAGAGCGGAGAAGCTGAGGAAGGCGGAGAAAGGACAATGTGAAGGGCGCCAAGAGCGGGATGCAAGATCCCAAGGCACCGTTTAATTCGCTGATCAGCAGGACAATTTTGACTCCGCTCTTCTCCGCCCCTCAGCTTTCCTCCGCTTTTAAAATTCCTAACTTGGCGGATACTCGCCGCGTTCAGATCATCCAGTCGCCGGGGAGTTCCTGCTTGAATTCCTGGGGCTGGCGGTTGCGATACTGCAGCTCGGGATTCTTGACGGTGACCCGTGTCTGAGGTGGCACGGACTGGGTGACGAACACGTTGCTGCTGATGACGGTCTCTTCGCCGATCACGGTGTCACCCCCCGGGATCGAGGCGCCGGAGTAGACCGTGACCCGCTCCTTCAGAGTGGGGTGGCGCTTCACGCCCATCAGTCCCTGGCCGCCGCGAGTGGACAGCGCCCCCAGGGTGACGCCCTGGTAGATCTTGGCCCAGCGGCCGGTGGTGGTCTCGCCGATCACCACGCCGGTGCCGTGGTCGATGAAGAATTACTCACCGATGGTGGCGACTAGATCGGAGAATCCTGCAGACGATGGTTCTTTCTTCTTCAGGAGACGAATTGAAGATGACTGAGGCCTGAGTGGCTCCGGGTGCCTGGGAGGAATGACGGTCAGATCATCCTGTTCATCCTGTTCATCCTGTTCCGGTAATTTCAGACGGCCGGCCCGTCGATCTCGGCGAACAGGGGGTGGGTGAGGTAGCGCTCGCCGGTGTCGCAGAGCACGGCCACCACGGTCTTCCCTTCGCCCAATTCCTTGGCCACTTCCAGCGCCGCGAACACGATGGCGCCGGTGCTGATGCCCGTGAGCAGTCCCTCCTCCCGGGCCAGGCGCCTCGCGATGGCGATGGCATCGTCATATCCCACGGGGATGATGCGCTGGAAGGCGTTGCGGTTCAGGATGCCGGGCACGAAGTTCGGCCCCAGGCCTTGCAGTTTGTGCGGACCGGGCTTCCCCGTGCTCAGCAGCGGCGACGTCTCCGGCTCCACGGCGATCACCAGGGCGCCGGGCTTCTTCTCGGCCAGCACTTCGCCCACACCCGTGACGGTGCCGCCGGTGCCTACGCCCGCCACGAAGGCGTCCAGCTCCGGCACCTGCTCCAGGATCTCCAAAGCGGTGGTCCGGCGGTGGATCGCGGGGTTGGCCGGGTTGTCGAACTGCCGCACCAGGAAGTAGGAAGGATCCGCATCGGCCAGTTCCTGGGCCTTGTCCACAGCCGCCTTCATGCCGCCTGAACCCGGCGTCAGCACCAGCCTCGCCCCGTAGGCCTTCAGCAGCGCCCGGCGCTCCTGGGTCATGGTGTCGGGCATCACCAGCGTGATCTTGTAGCCCTTGGCCGCCGCCACAAAGGCGAGACCGATGCCTGTGTTGCCGCTGGTGGCCTCCAGCAGCGTGTCCCCGGGCTTCAGCACGCCCCGGGCCTCCGCATCCTGGATCATGCTCAGGGCGATGCGGTCCTTCACGCTGCCGCCGGGATTGGCGCTTTCCAGCTTCACGTAGACCTTCGCGGAGCCCTTCGGCACAATGCGGTTCAGCCGCACGACGGGCGTGTAGCCGATCAGGTCGTAGGCATGCTCGACGCGGTTGGGGCGTTCGGTGGGGCGACTCATGGGGGTTCCTTCAGGATTCGGGCGAGGCTCGAAGCTTGAAGTATGGGAAAGAAAAAATGAATTGTCAAGCTTGTTAATGAATTTTATTATATAATTAGTTTCAAGGAGTCGAGATGAAGG
This sequence comes from uncultured Holophagaceae bacterium, assembly GCA_903873655.1. Lineage (GTDB taxonomy): Bacteria > Acidobacteriota > Holophagae > Holophagales > Holophagaceae > Geothrix. The sequence continues at coordinate 4,625 of CAIQPH010000123.1, forward strand.
GATCAGCCAAGGGACGGTATGGATTGCAGCTCATGGTCGATCTGGCGTTGCATGCCGGGCGGGGCCCTGAGCTGGTGGAGGCAATTGCCAGGCGTCAGGGGTTGCCTCCCAAGTTCCTGCGGGTGCTCCTGGGCAGCCTCAAGGACGACGGATTGATCAAGGTGCAGCGCGGCCCGAGTGGCGGCTGCGAGTTGGCAAAGCACCCCAGCCACATCACGGCCCTGGAGGTGCTGGAAGCCCTGGAAGGGCGCCTCGGCAGCGCCAACCTGCCCCCGGACGCTACCTCCGGCGCCCGTGCCATCCGCGAACTGTGGACCCTCAGTACCGAGGCGGCTCGCGACGTGCTGCGCCGAACCACACTCGCTGATCTCGCCGCACGACAGCAGGCCCTGGAAGTCGACAGTCAGGGTTACTCCATCTGACCGACTGCCGGGTCCCGATTCGCAAGACCAACCCGCAGGCGCCGCTTGAACAGATGCTAAGCCCGGCCCTTCCGCGCCACAGTTGGGACACTGGGGCGGGCTCGCCATGTGCGCGACCGCCGGGTGATGGAGCAGGCTCCGGGGGAGCCTGCGGAATCGGGACCCGGCGAGGAGCGTATGCCAGTGCCGATTCGCAAGGCCAAGCCGCAGGCGCAGGCCGAGCGATGGTAAGCCCGGCCCTTCCGCGCCACAGGCGCGAAAGGGCCGGGCTTACCACGGCACTCAAGGTAACGACTTAGGGCTGCTTCTTCCGACCTGACCCGGTTCATCGCACCCCGATGCATGGGGCCCGGCTTGATTCCAGCCTAACCGGGATCGGATTCCGGGTGGGACGTCCCGCGAGAACCAGCATCATCCTCCCTCTGGAGACCCCACGAATACGCTGCCATAGAGGTTTTGATGACCGGGCAGCACCATGAAAGTCGCTGATTCCCGAGTGCTTCTAAAATGCTGGAAAAATCCGGTTGCGAGCCCTTGACACCCCCACATCTTGGGGGCATCCTTTTCTCCCGGCACAACCCATAGAGGTAGCTTCCAGATTCCCCACCTCCCGGGGAGGGCTTTGTACGCCTTTAGGGAAAGCCTTGATTTTCGAATAACCCTTCTTCACCTTCTTGCCCCAGGACAGCCACATGAAGATCGCCCGCCACTTCACGAAGGCAGGTCACGATCCGCTGGAAGGGATCCCCTTCGTTCCTCGGACCAGCCGCATCTCCAAGCTCGACGGCACGGTGGTCTTCGAGGCAAAGGACGTGATGGTGCCGGAGACCTGGTCCCAGGTGGCCGTGGACATCCTGGCGCAGAAGTATTTCCGCCGGAAGGGCATCGATGCCCAGAACAGCGGCGAGAAGGATGCGCGCCAGGTCTTCCACCGTCTGGCAGGCTGCTGGCGGCACTGGGGCGAGACCCACGGCTACTTCGAGGCGCCCGAGGACGCGCAGGCCTTCTACGACGAACTCACCTACATGCTCGCCAACCAGATGTGCGCGCCCAACTCGCCGCAGTGGTTCAACACCGGCCTGCACTACGCCTACGGCATCAGCGGACCCGCCCAGGGCCACAGCTATGTGGATCCCGTCAGTGGCGAAATGAGGAAGTCCACCTCGGCCTACGAACGTCCCCAGCCCCATGCCTGCTTCATCCAGAGCGTGGCCGACGACCTGGTGAACCAGGGCGGCATCATGGACCTTTGGACCCGCGAAGCCCGCATCTTCAAGTACGGATCGGGCACGGGCACCAACTTCTCCAAGGTGCGCGGTTCTGAGGAGCCCCTTTCCGGCGGGGGCCGCAGTTCAGGTCTCATGAGCTTCCTGAGCGTGGGCGACCGCGCGGCCGGCGCCATCAAGAGCGGTGGCACCACACGCCGCGCCGCCAAGATGGTCTGCCTGGACCTGGATCATCCCGACATCGAAGCCTTTGTCGGCTGGACGGTGACTGAGGAGAGAAAGGTCGCCATGCTGGCCGCCGGCAGCGCCCTCGTGCGCCGCCATTGGGACGCCATCTGCCGGTCCGTGGAGGGGTCGACCACGCGGGACGTCGATCCCAAGACCAACGAGGCGCTCCGCAAAGCCCTGGCCCGCGCCAAGCGCGAAGGCGTGCCAACCGCCTTCCTGGCCCAGTGCCTGGGCCGCCTGGCGGACGGTGACTTCTCGCGGGATCTGGCGGGCTACGACACCTCCTGGGATGGCGAGGGCTATCTCACCGTGGGGGGTATGAATTCCAACAACTCCGTGCGCGTGCCCGATGCCTTCATGCGCGCCCTGGAGATGGATGGAGACTGGGACCTCAAGCGCCGCATCGACGGCAAGACCAGCAAGACCCTGCGGGCCCGCGACCTCTGGGAGAAGGTGAACCGGGCCGCCTGGGCCTGTGCCGACCCCGGCATCCAGTTCAACACCACCATCAATGACTGGCACACCTGCCCCGAGGACGGCCCCATCAACGCGAGCAATCCCTGCTCGGAATACATGTTCCTCGATGACACGGCCTGCAACCTGGCCTCCCTGAACCTCTGCACCTTCCTCACCGAGGACGGCGGCTTCGATCTGGTGGGCTACCGCCATGCCATCCGCCTGTGGACCGTGGTGCTCGAAGTCAGCGTGCTCATGGCCCAGTTCCCCAGCGAAGCCATCGCCCAGCTCAGCTATGAGTTCCGCACCCTTGGCCTCGGCTACGCCAACCTCGGCGCCATGCTCATGCGCATGGGCATCCCCTATGACAGCGTGGAGGGCACCCAGTGGTGTGCCGCGCTGACCGCCATCCTCACGGGCGATGCCTATGCCGCCAGCGCTGAAATGGCGCGGGAATTGGGCCCCTTCCCCGGCTATGCGAAGAACGCCGCACCCATGCTGCGGGTCATCCGCAACCATCGCCGCGCCGCCTACAATGCCCCCGGCTCGGAGTACGAGCAGCTCTCCATCCGGCCCCAGGGCCTTCATGGCAATGGCGTGCCCAAGCGCATCATCGAGGCGGCCCGCGAAAGCTGGGATACGGCGCTGGCCTTCGGCGAACAGTGGGGCTTCCGCAACGCCCAGGTGAGCGTGCTGGCCCCCACGGGCACCATCGGCCTCCTCATGGACTGCGACACCACCGGCGTCGAGCCCGACTTTGCCCTGGTGAAGTTCAAGAAGCTCGCGGGCGGCGGCTACTTCAAACTGGTGAACCGGGCCATCCCGGAGGCGCTGGCCCGCCTCGGCTACTCGCCCACCCAGATCAAGGAGATCGAGCGCCACGTGGTGGGATGGCTGCAGATCACTGACGAGACCCCGGGCATCACCCGCGCCATGCTCAAGAACGCCAGCTGGGCCGAAGAAGAGATCGCCCTGGTGGAGCAGAAGCTCCCCACCGCCTTCGATCCGGCCTACGCCATCGACGTGGAGCGCCTGAAGAGCACCTTCAGCCCAGAACAGGTGGACTCCTTCATGCTGGCTCTCAGCGGCACCATGACCGTGGAAGGCGCCCCCCACTTAAGGGACGAGCATCTGCCCATCTTTGATTGCGCCAACCGCTGTGGCCGCACGGGCCGGCGCTACATCGCCCCCATGGGCCACCTGCGCATGATGGGGGCGGCCCAGCCCTTCCTCAGCGGTGCCATCAGCAAGACCATCAACCTGCCCTCGGAAGCCACCGTGGCTGAGATCGGCGGCATCTACGAGGCCAGCTGGCAGCTCATGCTCAAGGCCGTCGCCCTCTACCGCGACGGCTCGAAGATGAGCCAGGCCATGGCCACCAACCTGGACCTGCTGGACGGTGCCGACACCCTCTTGGACGAGCAGGCCACCGCCACGGAGAAGACCCCGGTGGTCGCCCAGGCGCTCACGCAGCAGCTGGTCCGCACCTACCGCCGCCGCCTGCCCAACCGCCGGGGTGGCTACACCCAGGCCGCCACCATCGGCGGCACCAAGCTCTACCTCCGCACGGGCGAATACGAGGACGGCAGCCTCGGCGAGATCTTTCTCGACATCCACAAGGAAGGCGCCGCCTTCCGCGCCGTGCTCAACTGCTTCGCCATCGCCGTGAGCATGGGCCTGCAGCACGGTGTGCCCCTGGAAGAGTTCTGCGACGCCTTCCTGTTCACGCGCTTCGAGCCCGGCGGCATGGTGATGGGCAGCGACACCATCAAGCTCAGCACCAGCCTCATCGACTTCGTCTTCCGGGAACTGGCCATCAGCTATCTGGGCCGCTACGACCTGGCCCACGTCGAGCCGGAACAGCTCGTGAACGCCGCCACCGGCCTGCGCCCCAACAGCCAGGCCCCCGGCGTACAGGGCAACCTCCCCAGCCTGCAGACGGGCACACCCCTGCCCTTCCCGGAAGGTCCCATCGCGGGCGCCCCCGCCGCAACTCCCGCTCCCGTCCCGGCCCCAGTCCTGGTGGGCGTGTCCGGCGCCCGGGCCCCCATCAGCGCGGCGCAGGCCGCCCGGGAAAAGGGCTACACCGGCGACCCCTGCCCCGAGTGCGGCCACCTCACCCTGGTGCGCAATGGCGCCTGCATGAAGTGCCAGACCTGCGGGGCGACCACGGGCTGCAGCTAGGAAAGCCGTCCCTCACAAAGAACAAACTGCGCAGGAAGCTGGGCTTCCTGCGCAGTTTGCAACCTATGTCTGTAACTAGACCAACCCGAGCTGCTTGACGGCGTCGCGCTCTTCCTCGAGTTCCTTAGCGGTGGCGTCCATCTTGGCGCGGGAGAAGGCATTGATCTCCAGGCCCTTGACGATCTCCACCTGGCCATTCTTCACTGTGACCGGGTAGCCGTAGACCAGGCCCTGGGGCACGCCGTAGCTGCCGTCGGAAGCGAAGGCCATGCTGGTCCAGTCGCCCTCGGGGGTGCCGAGCGCCCAGCTCTTCATGTGGTCGATGGCGGCATTGGCGGCGCTGGCGGCGCTGCTGAGGCCGCGGGCCTCGATGATGGCCGCGCCGCGCTTGGCCACGGTGGGGATGTAGGTCTTCTCGTACCACTCATGGTCGTTCACGACGTCGTAGGCGCACTTGCCATCGAGTTCGGTGTGGTAGAGGTCGGGAAACTGGGTGACGCTGTGGTTGCCCCAGATCGTCATCTTCTTGATGGAAGTGACGGGCTTGCCGGTCTTCTCAGCCAGCTGGGAGATGGCGCGGTTGTGGTCCAGGCGGACCATGGCGTGGAACTGGCTGGCCTTGAGCTTGGGGGCGTGGGACAGGGCGATCAGGGCGTTGGTGTTGGCGGGATTGCCCACCACCAGGACCTTGACGGTGCGGCTGGCCACTTCGCTCAGGGCATGGCCTTGGGGCTTGAAGATGCCGCCGTTGGCGCTCAGCAGGTCGCTGCGCTCCATGCCGGCCTTGCGCGGCAGGGCGCCCACCAGCAGCGCGTAGTCCGCGTCCTTGAAGGCGACCATGGGGTCGTCAGAGGTGACCACGCCCGCCAGCAGCGGAAAGGCACAGTCCTTGAGCTCCATGACGACGCCGTTCAGCGCCTTCAGGGCCGGGGTGATCTCCAGCAACTGGAGGATCACGGGCTGGTCGTTGCCAAGCATCGCGCCGCTGGCGATGCGGAAAAGCAGACTGTATCCGATCTGACCGGCTGCACCGGTGACGGCCACGCGAACGGGGGGCTTCATGCTGGATCCTCCTGGATGGTTGGGGCCTCATTCTATACCGCAGTTCAGGCTAGGAAACCAACTGGTAGGGAATCGTGATCTTTGCCCAAAGATTCCCTCCGGGCGGAACCTTTTTCGGCTCGGGTTCAGTTCTCCAGGTCCTTCACCACCTGCTCGCCCCCCAGCTGGCGCATCTGGCTGAGGATCCAGGCCTGGCGCCCCCGGATGTACTCGCTCGGGGCGTTGGCGTGGAACCGGTGCGGGTTGGGCAGGACCGCCGCCAGCAGCGCCGCCTCCGAGGGCGTGAGGCGCTTGGCGGGCTTGCCAAAGAAAGTCCGGGCCGCGGCCTCGGCGCCATAGATGCCGTCCCCGAACTCCACGATGTTCAGGTAGACCTCCAGGATCCGCTTCTTGGACCAGCCCACCTCGATGAGCAGGGTGAACCAGGCCTCCAGTCCCTTCCGGGTCCAGGAGCGGCTGCTCCAGAGAAAGAGGTTCTTCGCCGTCTGCTGGGAGACCGTGGAGGCGCCCCGCTTGCGGCGGCTGTGCTCGTTGTGCTGGACGGCCTTCTCGATGGCCTGCCAGTCGAACCCGAAATGATCCGTGAAGTTCTGATCCTCAGCCGCGATCACCGCCACCCCCAGGCTGGGCGAGATCTGATCCAGCGGCACCCAGGTGTGGCGCGAGTCAGTGGGCTTGCCAGCCGACCACGCTTCGAGGCGGCGTTGCACCATCAGCCCCGAAGTGGGCACCGGCGCGAACCGGAAGACCGCCACCAGCAGGAGGTTCAGCCCCAGGAACAGGCCCACGGCCCAGCCCATCCAGACCAGGATCCGCCGCCCCCACCCGCGTTGCTTCGCCATCCATCCAGTCTGCCAGCGTCAGTGGCACCCCGGCAGTTTCGCTGGAGCGCACTTGCGTAGGACCCGCGCAGATGCTAGGCTGGCTGACCCTTTGAAACGAGTCACCATGTCCCGCCGGTCCCGCACTATTTCGATTATTCGCATCCCCGGAGGGGGCTAGGACAGGTTGCACACCCTGGTTCTTCGCCCCCCGCGCCCCAGGCCGGGGGGTTTTTCGTGATGCCGTTCCGGAGTTTCCATGCCCTTAGCGACCGCCCCTGAATCCCGCGACCTCCTGGACCGCATCCTCACGGCCCTGGTCTACGACGTGGCCATCGAGTCCCCCCTCGAGCCGGCGCGCCAACTCTCGGCGCGGCTCGGCTCGCCGGTCTGGTTCAAGCGGGAGGACCTGCAGCCGGTGTTCTCCTTCAAACTGCGGGGTGCCTACAACAAGATCGCCCACCTGGACGAGACCACCCGCAGTCGCGGCGTCATCGCCGCCTCGGCCGGGAACCACGCGCAGGGGGTGGCCCTCGCCGCCCAGCGTCTGGGCTGCCCGGCCACCATCGTCATGCCCGTGACCACACCCAGCATCAAGGTGAACGCTGTGCGGGCCCTGGGTGCGGAGGTCGTGCTGCACGGCGACAGCTTCGAAGGGGCCTTCGCCCATTCCCAGAAGCTGCGGGACGAAGGCGGCGCCACCTACATCCATCCCTACGACGACCTCGATGTCATCGCGGGTCAGGGCACTATCGGCATGGAGCTGCTGCGCCAGATGCCCAGGGGCATGGAGGCAGTATTCGTGCCCGTGGGCGGTGGCGGCCTCATCGCGGGCATCGCCGCCTACCTCAAGCGCCTCCAACCGGGCATCCGCGTCATCGGCGTGGAGCCCGCGGACGCGGACGCCATGCACCGCTCGCTGGCAGCGGGACGCCGCGTGAAGCTGGAGCAGGTGGGCCTCTTCGCCGATGGCGTGGCCGTGAGCCAGGTAGGTGAGCTGACCTTCGAACTCTGCCGGCAGTTCGTGGACGAGGTGGTGCTTGTGGACACGGACGAGATCTGCGCCGCCATCAAGGATGTGTTCCAGGAGAATCGATCGATCTTGGAGCCCGCAGGGGCTTTGGCGGTAGCTGGGCTCAAGGCCTGGTCCGAGCAGAACCAGGAACGCCCTGCACCCGGCGCCCTGGTGGCGATCCTGTCAGGCGCCAATACCAACTTCGACCGGCTGCGCTTCGTGGCGGAACGGGCGGAACTGGGTGAGCAGCGCGAAGCCATCCTGGCGGTGACCATTCCGGAGCGGCCCGGCAGCTTTCGCGCCTTCTGCGAGCGCATCGGTCAGCGCTCCATCACTGAATTCAACTACCGTTTTGCGGACCCCACCCGGGCGCACATCTTCGTCGGCATGCAGGTGACCGACCGGGCCGAAACCCGGCAGATCCTGGAGCACCTCCACGCCGACGGCCTCGAGGCCGTGGACCTCAGCGACAACGAGATGGCCAAGCTCCACATCCGCCACCTGGTCGGCGGCCGGGCGCCCTCCGTCACCCACGAGCGGGTGCTGCGCTTCGAATTCCCCGAACGGCCCGGCGCCCTCCTCCGCTTCCTGGACCGCATGAACGCGGGCTGGAATATCTCGCTTTTCCACTACCGCAACCATGGTGCGGACTATGGGCGCGTGCTGGCGGGCATCCAGGTGCCACCCGAGGACTACGCGGAGTTCCAGGCCTTTCTCGACCAACTGGGCTATGCCTGGGTGGACGAAGGCGCCAACCCGGCGTACCGGTTGTTCCTGGCCTGAGATCCGCGAACAGCGCTTTTCCTTTGCGATCTTTGCGCCTCTGCGCTGATCCTTTTCTTGGTTTGGCCGGGGACCCTATGAGCGAGCAATTGAGTGGTACGGAACTGGTGGCGCTGGTGCGGCGGGTGTTCCAGCCCCATCCGGAGGAAACTGCGCTGGCGATCCTGGTGGACCTGCCGGATGCCACGGTGCCCGACGACGAGCACTGGGTCGCCCGCCGTGGCATCGCCGAAGCCTGGGTGAACGAACTCAATGTCCACCGCACCCTTCTGGGCCTCGACACGCACCTGGTGATCTATCCCAATGTCCACACCAACAACGGCGATCTGCCGGA
>CAIQPH010000124.1 GCA_903873655.1 uncultured Holophagaceae bacterium
GGTGAGGTAACTGTTATGAGACCCGAATGGCTGAAGTGCGAAACCTGCCTGTTCTTCATTCCCGAGGACAAGATGCCAGGCTGCTACTGCCGTCGGCTTCCGAAACATCAAGCCACGCAGGCGGATAATTTTTGTGGGGGCTGGACTTGCCGTCGGTGCCTGCAGCAGTGGCGCTATTCCAACATCAACTACTCTGATGACCAGCGGGTATGGGGCTGGGACTACTTCGGCGTGAACAACCATTACGAATGCACGGAGCAGGGGGTCCACAAGGACCCGGAGCGGGTAGGCCGATGACCAAAAGCTGCCGCTGCTTCTGGGCCGACGACGACGGGACCTGTGCCTTGGGGGAAGACCCGCCGATCCAGGAAACATGCGCTTTCCAGGAGGAGCCATCGACCGATCAATCGACCGAGCAGCCACCAGAGAAGACCTGGAGGAATAGGGCATGAGATACGCTGTGGGGTTTGCGATCATCCTTTTCCTCTGGTGCGTCCTGTGCATCGGGGTAGCTTGGAACGATGCACGGCAGGCGGGCCCGAGAACTCAGGTCCCGCTTCAAACTATGGGGAGGACACCATGATTAACCCTAACGGGCTGGCACCCGCAAAAATGCCTGAGTGATTTTCCCATTTTCAACGGCAGCAGCCCTTTGGCTGTGTTTGGCATTAACCCTCAACCCCACTCTGGCCTCCAGCCAGCCCACAAGACCGACTATGGCTGAGTGGATCATCTTGGTAAAGGCGTATTCGATGGCTTACGGGGTGGACCCGAACCTGTCTTTGGCTCTGGCGGAAGCAGAGGGGAGCGGTAAGGACTCTCGGTTCCGGTTCGGTAGACATGGGAGGTACTGGCTTCCCTTTGGCCTCTATGTCGGGTGCCATGTTCCGAGAGCCAACACGCCCGGGGGCAACGCCGAAGGCGGGATAAAAGCTCTGGCCGGTCATCTTCGTAGGGAGGGAAACCTATGGGCCGCCCTTCGGAAGTATAACACCGGGGACAGCCCTGCTCAATTCGAGCGGTACTTCAGGCGGATAAAGTTCCTGGAGGAGCAAAACCGGCTGGCCAGGGTTTTTGAGTGAGAGGAGGAGCTATGAGGAGTGGCATGCGGTATTACTCGGACGCAGCGCGGTGGGCGGCCTTCCTGATGAGAGCATTCACCCGGGGCCCCAAGGCCTTAAAGGTCAAGCGCAGCTACGGCGGCAAGTTCATCCGTGACCAGGAGAACGGCCGGCGCATCCGGCAGGTCCACGCCGGAATCCTACAGATGAGTCTTACGGGGTGGCGGCGGTGAGTAAGTTCTCAAAACCAGCCGTCATCTTCTGCGACAATCGGCTTTATCGCATAAGCCCGGATCAATGGCGGCGCCTCAGCCGTCTGATCAAGGGGCTTTTCGATGAGGAGTTGCATCGCGTGGGCCGGGCGTTCTTGGTCAAGGAAGGTACCATCAAATGAACGAAACCCCACCTAATCCCGGGAGCGAAGAGGCTCTGGCCCAGGGCTGCATTTGTTCTGAGATTGATAACCATTGGGGCCGGGGGATCACCTGCGATTATGAATTATTCGTCATTCGGCCCGGTTGTCCGGTCCACAATCCGAAGGAGGATGTGTCATGCCCCCAGAAATGAAACTTGTCGATTCGACCCTGCTGCACTCCATCGGCTACGATCCGATAACCGAAAGCCTTTATGTGAAATTCCTGAAGGGCGGGCTGTACCGATACGACAGGGTGCCCTATGGGGTCTATGAGGACTTCCAGAACGCTCCCTCAGCCGGCAAGTTCTTCCTGACCAGGATTAAGCACCAGTACCCCACCAGCAAGGAAGAATAATGCAGAACATCGTGGCCCTGCATACCGGTCCCATTCAGGCGGATATGACCTATGGCTCAAAAAATGAGCATCGCAGCAAAGAGAAGATGGGCAACCCACAAATAAGGAGAACCGCCATGTCCTACAACCTGGAGAACAATTTCACCTATCACCCGCCCAAAGGAGATCAGCAGGAACGATATGAGAAGTTGCGGGCCAAGGCCAGAGAATATGCCGCACTAATCCTGGATTTCTGCCCATACTCCCGGGAGCGGGAA
>CAIQPH010000125.1 GCA_903873655.1 uncultured Holophagaceae bacterium
CCGCCGCCGGGGTTGTCGATGATCTGAAGGGCCTCGTCAGGGGTGGCTTTGGCGCTGGTCCGGCCACAGGCTGGGCTGAGGGCTCCCAGGAGAAGGAGGATGGTGCAGACCGGGAACGCAGGAATGCCGGTTCGAAGGCTGGTCATCTTGCGCTCCCTTGTGGGTCATCACCAACCGTGTGTTGCCATGGATAGAGGAGCCTGTTCGCTGGAACGCCAGATCATGTCCCGCCCCGATGCAGGAGATCAGCCTCCAGGCGCCCCACGACCGCTGCGAGGAAGGCCCGCACCTGCTCTTCCGTGGCGTTGGACACGAGTTGCTCGCTGTCGGCAGCCCGCAGCAGGGGCTGGGCGAGCTCGGCCCGCGTCTCCTGGATGACGCCGGCGAGCTGGGCCTCAGGATAGGAAACGAAGATTCGGCTGACCCGGTCAACCTCAAGCGAGAGGTCCGGAGAAAAGAGGATCGGGTACAGGAGCAGGCGAATCGCCTGGGTACGGGACCGCCGGTCGAGGTCCGGGTCTCTCATGGAATGCTCATGACTGATGGCGGCCCTCGGAGGGGCTTCCGTGGTGGCGTGGAAGCAGTCCCATGCTACTCGGGAACTCAGGGCCGGAGTGACAGCGCCGTGGAGGCCGGCATCCGGTTCTGATCCAGGCTCCCGCTGAGGTGGCCGCGACGGTCAGCCGCACCCATCGGTGACCCCCGTCGCTTGCGGGCATCGCAGGCTTCGGGGGACCATGGGCCATGCTCGAAGCCTGGTTGAACCACCCCCACGCCGCCCCCTGGCTGCTGGTCATGGGGATCGCGGGGCTGCTGGGTTCCCTGGGCCACTGCGCGGGCATGTGCGGTCCCATCGTGGCCGCCTTCGGCCTGACCCAGGCGAAACAGGGAGGCAGGGCCTGGACGCGGCACCTGCGCTTCCAGTTGGGTCGCATCACCACCTATGCGATCCTCGGAGGGCTCATCGGCTTCCTGGGGGGCTTCGCGCGGTTGCAGACCGTCCAGGACATGCACGCCTGCTGCCGGCCTGAAGGCGCCTCGCTCATCGCTGCCCAGGCCTGGCCCTGGCAGATCTGGGTGAAGCTCGGCATCGGCGGCCTCATGCTCCTCATGGGCTTGGTCATGGCACTGGGCGGACGGGCCGATGCCCTGCTGGAGTTCAAGCTGCCAGCGCCGCTGCAGAAGCTCATGGGCCGGGGAATCGCCCTGGGCAGCCTGCCCTTCGCGCTTGGCCTGCTCTGGGGGCTGATCCCCTGCGGACTCGTCTACATGATGCTGCTCCGAAGCCTGGACAGCGGCGACTGGAAAATGGGCGCCATGGGCATGGCCGCCTTTGGCCTGGGCAACGCGCCCCTGCTCCTGGGCCTGGGCTTGGCTAGCACGCGCCTCAGCCGGGCCTGGAAAGCCGCCCTGCTGCGCCTGGGCGGCCTCCTTGTGGCCGGCATGGGTGGCTACATCCTCTGGCAGGCCGTCATGTTGCTCAGGCTGCAGGGCCAGGCCTGAGTTGATTCATCGAAAAACAGCTGGTCGCGGAAGACACGGAAGGATCACAGAAGGCGCAGAAAGAAGCGTGGATTACGGATTTTCATTCCGCGCTTTCTGTTAATTTCCGTGCGTTCCGCGACCAGCGCTTTCCGCTCAGAGGCCTAGGCGCGGTCCCGGCCCAGCCGCATGGAATTGCCAATGACGGAGAGGCTGGAGAGCACCATGGCACCTGCGGCGAGGATGGGATTGAGCACGCCGGTCATGGCCAG
>CAIQPH010000126.1 GCA_903873655.1 uncultured Holophagaceae bacterium
CCTGGCCCGGGTCCTGGATCCGAAGAAACCCGGCCTCTACGTGTGGGACCTGAAGGCCGCGGCCCCCAGGCCCGCCACCAAGGACCCCGATGAACCGGCCGATCACCTCCCCCTGGCGCCTGTCCTGCCGCCCACCCGCCGCCTGGGTTCTCGCCATGGCGCCCTGCCCTGGAAACCGGTCTGGACCTCACCGACCACCGTGACCTACCAGCTGCGTCTTCCCGATTCGGAAGGCGTCCTGAAGCCCCAGCCAAGGCAATGGCATCTGGACCGGGGAACCGCCGCCACCCGGACCGTGCCCAAGCCAACGGCTCCGGTCGGGCTCTCCTGGAAGGAGGTGGATGGCATCTGGAACCTGGTCGACGGCCAGGGCAGGTCCCTCACCCGCACCCTGGCTGCCGCCTGGAATCCCGTGGCCACTCCCGACGGCAGGTGGATCTACTACACCCAGCTCAGCGCCTCTGGCCTGCAGATCCGGAAGCTGGATGCCAGCCTGCCGCCCCTGGACATGCAACCACTGCCCCAGGATCCCGCGCCCCTCGTGAAGGGCCTGGTGCTGCCGAAGGCCGATGAACCCGATCCCCTCCACGGCCCGTTGCCCGAAGAGCCGCATCCCTATCGGGTGGACGAGAGCCATGACGTCTTCTCGCTCGTCGGCTACAGCAATACCCCTTCGAGCATCAGCTACCAGCTCGGTGGCGGCGGCAACGACATCCTGGGCCGCCTGAACTGGCAGGTGCTCGCGGGCTTTGGCAACGGCACGGGCCCTCGTGGAGGCACCCTGGGCGCGTCCTGGCATGGCTGGAACTGGGCTCCCTCTCTCCAGGTGTTCTCGTCGCTGGAATACCCTTCTCACCAGGACTTCCTCGCTGCGCAGGGTTTCAATCGGCAACGCCGCGGGGCTGAACTGGCCTTTGATTTTGAGGACAAGGGCAAACCCTGGTTCAGCCTCCGCCCAGCCAGTGCCTTTGAGCAGATCACACCCATCGGCGGCAGTGCTTTCTCCCGTGAGCTAATCGGCGGGGAGGCCACCCTCGGGAACCACTGGAGCTGGGATGGTGAGGGCTTCCGTGGATCCACGGCTTTTCAAGCCTGTCGGGGCCGCACCGATGGCTCCGCTTGGACCCTCACCCGTCTGGGCCTCACCGTGGGCTGGATCAACCCCTGGGTGCCGGTCACTCTTCGCGCAGAAGAGGGCCGCGTGGGTGGGAACCCCACGGCTGTCGACAACTTCCATCTTGGAGGCGTGTTCACCTCGCTCGTCCCCACCACGCTGGATGCCAACCGGGTGGTCCAGTCCGCCCTTCCCGCCTACACCGCCACCGGCAACCGCCTTCAGACCCTCCGGGGCGACCTGGGCCTCGGCTTCGCCACGGCTTACCTGGAACATGCGACGGTCTGGGAGGATCCCTCCCCCCGGCCAGCTGCCCAGCGGGTGGCGGGGGTGGAACTCGACAGCCGGAATCTGCACCTGCCCATGGATGTGGTCCGCCGCCTCGCCGGCAATCTTTCTTTCACGCTGGGCCTCCATCGGACCCTCGATGGCGTGATGAAGGGGCGCACCATCGGGACCGTGAGCCTGATCGTCAGGCCCTGATCCCCGGCCGGGACACGCATGCCCTTCCTCATTGCCCTCATCCTCGTCCTCCTGGTCCAGTGGCTCCACCTGCGGCTGCTGCGCCTGGAGCTTCCCGAGCGGGCCCAGCGGGTCCTCCCCTGGATCCTCGGCCTGATCCATCTGCCCCTGGTGGCCTTCGCAGGGATGCGCTTGGCCGGGCTGAGCCTGCCTGGCGGATTGCCCCTGCTGCGCGCACTGGCTCGGTCAGGGTTCTACTTCCAGGCCTTCACCGTGATGCATCTGGTCATCGCCATGCTGGCCGAGGGGGCCTGGCGGATTTTCCATCGCGACCTACCGCCGGTCACCGAATCAGACACCGACGAGGAAACGGCCACAGACCCGGGGCGCCGCGCCTTCCTCCGCACGGCGGCCCTGGTCAGCACGGGAGGAGCGGCGGCCTTCGGGCTGGGCGGCGCAAGGGCGGCCTTCGGGGATCCGGAGATCCTCCGCCGGACGCTGGCCTTCCCGGATCTTCCGCCGGGCCTGGACGGCCTCCGCCTCGCCCAGCTGAGCGACCTGCACGCGGGCCCCCTCGTCGGCCCGGCCACGCTGCGACGCTGGCGGCAATTGACCGAACGGGAGCAGCCGGAGCTCCTCCTGATCACGGGCGACCTGGTGGACAGCCGACCGGAGGAGCTGCAGCCCCTGCTCGAGGCATTCCAGGGCTTCCTTCCGCCACTGGGTCGCTTCGCCGTGCTGGGCAACCACGACTACTTCGATGATCCCCGCCCCATCTGGCGGGATCTTGAGCGGGAGGGAATCCGGTGCCTGGAGAACAGGACGGCCCTGATCGCCAGGAACGGCAGCACGCTGGCGCTCATGGGACTGCAGGACCCCATGGCCCGCAACGGGCGGTTCCGCCGCCTGGTTTTCGGACCTGGGCCCAGGCCTGCGGAGGCTGCCCGGGACCTGCCCGCCGAAGCCTTCCGGATCTGCCTGAACCACCGCCCCAGCGAATGGGAGCAGGCCCTGGCCGCCGGGGCCCGGCTCACGCTTTCGGGCCACACCCACGGCGGCCAGATCAACCCCATCCCGGGCTTCAACAGCGCCCGGATCCTGGGCCCGCGAACGCATGGCCTCTACCGCGAGGGAGAGGCCATGCTCTACGTGAACCGCGGCCTCGGCGTGGTGGGCCTGCCCATCCGGGTCGCGGCCGCTCCGGAAATTGCGGTTCTGACCCTGAAGCTCGGCTAGGGCGTCTGCTGTTTCAACGCAGCCTGGACTTCTGCCAGGACCTTGGTCGCGGCTTCCGGAACGGCTTCCGGCGGCGTGAGCGCTCTCCTTGCAAGCCCTGGCAGGGCCCTCATGCCGCGCAGGAACCCGGCGCAGGCTTTGCACAAGAGCAGATGGATCCATATGCCGATCCTGCGGCTCATGGGCAGCACGCCTTCAGTGTATTCGGTGAGCTCGATCTGAACGTCTCGGCAGGAGGGCATGAATGTCATGGGCGACCTCCAAGGACAAAGGTTCGGAGGCGAGCCTGGAGCACCGTCCGGGAACGGTGGAGCCGCTGACGCACCGTGCCGGGCGTCAGCTGCAGGTGCCGGGCGATATCCTCGGTCTCCCAGTCTTCCAGGTCTTTCAGGACAAACACGATCCGGTGTGAATCCGGCAACTCGTCAAGAGCCCTGGTCAGGCATTCCCTCAGTTCCTGCCGCTCGACGAGGTTGTGCGCCCGGGCTTCCTCCTGCCACTCAGGCAGGTGGGCGGGCACCAGGTGGTGACCTCGCTCATCAAAAGGCCCAAGGGCCAGCGGCTCGGGACGTTCCATGTCGTGAATCCGAACACGGCTCCGCCGCATCATCAGCGCCGCATTGAGGCACACCTTGTAGCCCCAGCTGCTGAAGCGGCTGCGGCCCTCGAACCTGGGGAGATCGCGATGAATGCTCATGAGGGCGTCCTGCAACGCATCCTGGGTATCGGCATCGTTGCCCAGGATGCGATTGATGCCGTTGTGGAAGAGGGCGAGGTGGGGCCGGACCAGCGCACCAAAGGCGTCCGAGTCGCCTGTGGCGGCGCGCTGGATCAGTTCCGCTTCAGTGGGAGGAATTTCTTTCATGCCGTTGTCAGTGTCAGCGGCGGTTTGTGGAGAGGCAAGCCCTACTTCTTGGCAGTGCCCGGGGACTTCTTGGTGGTCGCGACCGGCTTGGCGGACGGCGTCGGTTCCACGAAAAACCCCACCAGCAGCAGGTCCAGTTCCACGGGACGCTTCAGGCTGAGCTTGGCCGCCACACTGTCGGCGCCGAGACCGAAATCCAGGCGGTCCAGAGGCAGCGTCGCCCGGTAGGACCAGGTGCGCGTCCCCGCCCCATTCAGGCCCTCTGCTGTGACGAAAGGCAGTTCGAGCTCCCTGCTTACGCCATGCATGGTGAGGGTCCCCCGGACCACCACCCGGTCGCCTTCTTTCCGCACGTTCTGCGAGGTAAAGGTGATTTTGGGGTACTTGGCGATGTCAAAAAAATCCGCTGAGCGGAGATGCTCATCGCGGGCCTGGTTGGCGGTGTTGATGGACTTGGTGTCGATGTCGATCTGGACTTTGGCGCTTTCAGGTGCGTCGGGAGCCCCCTGGATGTCGGCCTTGTACCGCATGAATCTGCCCGGGACGTCGAAAAGCAGCGTGGAGGCCTTGAAGCCCAGCACCGTATGGTTGTCGTCCACACGGAAGACCCGAGTCTGGGCCGCCAAGGGAAGGGCCAGCAGCAGGACTGGCATGAGGGAACGAAGAACCATGGGAGCCTCGTGGGTCATTGAGTAGATCGGAAACCGGCGATGGCGCCGTCGCATCGAAGGTCGTGCAGAAGGCTCAGCACAGGGACAAGATCAGGCACATTCAGGACGGCAGCGGCCTCTGCCAGAGGCCTGGTTTGGGCCTGCACCAGCAGCGCCGAGGTAGCCGGTGTCAGCTCCATCAGTCGGACTTCGCCTTCTTCATCACGAAAGGCCAGGAGGTGGGCAGGGCGAGCCTCTGGAATCGGGGCTTCCAGGCTGCTGTGGTGCACGGCATGAGTGTAGGACACGACTTGGGTGGCTGGATCGAGCACCACGAGATCCTCCGGTCCGGGATTGACATGGAGGTCCTCGGGCCTAGCCGAATCCGGGAAGCGTGCAACCAGGACCTCCAGCAGCTCGGCATGGGCGAGCTCAAGGAGGAAGGGCCAGCGAACCTGGCCCCAGCGAGTGGCTGCCAGCCAACCCAGGAAGGCCGGCGCGATGTCGCGGTAATGCCCGCTCCGCACCAGGCGTGCATCCAGGAACCCCTGCACGCAGTCGCTCCAAGAGTCGGCCCCTTCCAGGAGCGACTTCAGCACCGGGAACATGGTCTCCAGGGGTTCAAGAAGACTCATTCTGGCCAGTTCGCGGTAGGTCATCATCGCCGGACCCTGGTCCCGGAAGGACCGCTGGTCTGCGCCTGGAAGTTCCTGGTGCAGGGCCACACGACCCGGATCCGCTTCGATGGCTGCCTCATCGGCATCCAGCACCAGCGCGGCCATGGCACGCTGGAGCCTGAGAGTCCTGGTATCAGGCATGGTGGACTTCGCTGAGCTCCAGAGCTGCTTCATAAGCGCGCTGGATACGGGCCCGCTCGGCCAGGAGCTCGTCGAACTCAGGTATGTGGTTGTCCCGCTCGAGAAGCACCGGCACGGGCCGCCCAAGGCGAGCGAGGGTCCACTGCATCAAGTCGATTACGGGATCAATGACGTCGGCACCGTGTGTGTCGACGGTGAGATCGCCGAATGATTTGTGCCCGGCGATATGGAGCTGCGCCACACGATAGAGCGGCATGGCGGACAGCCATTCCTTCGGATCGAAGCCGAAGTTGAGGGCGTTGACATAGACGTTGTTCACATCGAGCAGCCACCCCGCGTCCGCGCCCTCCAGCACCGCGGTGATGAAATCGGCCTCATCCATTTCGGCGGCCCCGAGTTCCGCGTAGTAGCTGATGTTCTCAAGCAGCAGCGGAACGGGAAGCCGGGACTGCAGGTCTCTCACCCGCGTGATCGTGTGCCTTACAGCTTCCCGCGTGAAGGGAAGAGGCAGCAGCTCGTGCAGGCAGCTCCCGTCCACGGACGTGAAGCAGAGGTGCTCCGAATGCCATGGCGTTCCGGTGCGGAGGAGGAACTCGCCAAGATCGCGAAGATAATCCTCGTCCCAGGGATCAAACCCGCCCACGGATAGGGTCAGTCCATGGGTAAGGACGGGGTCCCGATCGAGGATGGCAGAGGCCATCCGGTGGTGGAGCCCACCATCCCCGATGATGTTCTCAGGACAGGTCTCCCAGAAGGGCACGCCATGGGCCTCCATCTGTGCGACCCGCTCAAGGTGCGGACGGCGCAACCCGAGCCCTACACCCGTGAACTTCTCCTGAACCATGGCCTTCCCCCCACCTGGCTACTTCTTCTCTGCGTCGCTGGGGGCGGCCTTCTTGTCTTTCCCACAGGAGGCTTCCTTCTTGTCCTTCCCGCAGGAGGCTTCCTTCTTGACCTTCTTCGTATCCTTGCTTCCGCAGGAGCCCTTGCCGCAGGAACCTTCCTTGGCCTTGCCTTCCTTCGCCTTGGCGGGGGCCTTGCCATCGCCCTTCGGGTCCTTGGATTCCTGGGCTCCGCAGCTTCCGGCCATGGTAAAGGCGGCTTCGGAACTGAATGGCTCGACGGCCGTGGCACCGACCAAAGTGGAGCCTCCGGCCACGAGGGAGCCTGCCGCGAAAAGGGTGGCGGCACCGATGAGTTTGGTGATCATGAATCCTCCGTGCGGCCAGGGCCGCAGCAGGGGCCGTCTTGCGGCCCCGTTGTGGGAACAGGACAAGGTCAACCCGGGCTGCCCGGTCTGAGCCAAAGTGCTGCTGTTAACCCTTTGGTGCGCCTGCGTCAGCCATTGTGACAAATTTTTATTTCTATGCCAAGAGTACGAAAAAGCAGCTCAGCCCTTGATCAGCACCCAGAAACCCACCGCAATGAAGGCCGTCCCCGCGACCCACTTGATGGCGGCTTCGGGAATGTATTTGAAGAGTACGCCCCCCACGGTCACTCCCAAGGCCGTGGCGCAGACCAGGGCCACGCTGGCCGCCAGGAATACAGTCCAGATCTGGCCGCTGCGAACCGTGGCAGTCACCGCCGCGAGCTGGGTCTTGTCTCCGATCTCGGCGAGAAAAATGGTTCCGAAGGTGGTCCAGAAGAGCGATCGGTTCATGGCATTCCCTCGAATTGCGGTGGAGTCTCCAGAGTAATGGGTCCCCCACTAAGGCACACTGAAGAGATGGTGCTCGATCACTTCGACCTCCCCACGACCTACGTGGACACGCCCGAGAAGCTGCAGGCGGCGCTGCCGTTGTGGCACGCAGCCGGAGTGCTGTCCGTTGACATAGAGTGCAGCCTCACGGGCATGCACCACTGCGTGCTCGCCCTCATGCAGGTCGCGACCCATGACCAGGCCTGGCTGGTGGATCCGCTACCCCTCGACGGACTCATGCGCCCTGCCCTGCAGGCCATGGCTCAGGTGCCCTGGATCGTCCATGACTTCTCGGGCGATGGCATCGTCTTCAAGCGCCTCTACGACGTGGTTCCGGAGAGCATCTTCGACACGATGCTGCTCTCCCGCGCCCTGGGCTACCCCCAGCCCGGGCTCAAGACCATGGCCAAGCTCAAGCTGGGCCTCGATATCCCTAAGGAGGAGCAGGATTCCAATTGGATGCTCCGGCCCCTGCGCGAGTCCCAGATCAGCTATGCCAGCCGCGATGCCGCCTTGCTGCTGCCCCTGTTGAGGATCCTGGCTGACGAGTGCGACGCCAACCGGGACCATCCCGAAATCGGCCCCCGCCTCGCCAGTCTGCCGAAAGAGATGCGCCACCTGCTGAAGCGGGTCCGGGCCTATGCGCTCCCCAAGCACGATCCCGTGGTCGAAAAGGTCAGGCACCTGGGGGAACTGGCCGTGGCACGAGCCGTGAAGCTGACGGCCATGCGCTGGGCCTGGGGTAATGAAGGCGACGTGGGGGCCGTGATGGAAATGGGTAACCGCTGGCTCATGGCCCGATTGACGCACCCCCCGGCCACCAAGGAGGTCTTGGAACGCACCATTCCGAATCCCCGTTTCCGCCGCAAGCGCCTGGACGCCCTGTGGGAAGTCTTCAGCGAGGGGGCAGATGAAACTCAGAACGAGCCCGAATCATCCGATGGATTAATCTGGAACAACCCTGGACAACGATGACACCCAACCCTGCCAACCCCCCAGTGACCACGTCGGATGCCGACGACGGCGCCCTCTTGACCTTTCCCAAGGGCCTTGTGGGCTTCCCGAACCTCTCCTTGTTCCGGCTGTTCGAGCCCAAGGGCGCCTACCCCCTGAAGTTCCTCCAGTCGGTCGAGTCCCAGGAAGTCTCCTTCGTCTGCGTCGACCCGGCTTGCGTCAAGCCAGACTACGAAGTGCCCCTGGGCGAGGAGGAGGCGGAAGCCCTCCATCTTGAATCACCGGCAGAAGCCATGGTGCTCACCCTGGTGGTGATCCCCGAAGACCCCCGGAACATGACCACCAACTTGGCAGGACCGCTGGTCGTCAACGTGAAGACCCGGACGGGCTTCCAGATCGTCCTGAACGCCGAGAAATTCCCCCTGCAGTACCCGATCATCGTCCAGAGCTGACCAGCTCTGTCAACCCTCCTCGGCTGCCGTCCCACCTCAGCCCCCACTCCTTTCTCGGACACGCGCCAAGATGCTCGTCATCACTCGCAAGCCGGATCAGTCCATCGTCATCGGTGGTGAGATCGAAGTCATCATCCTCGGTATCACCAAGGATGGGGTCCGGCTTGGCATCAAGGCCCCGAGGAGTGTCCAGGTCCATCGCCGCGAGGTCTTTGAGGCCATCGCGGCCGAGAACCTGGCCGCCACCCAGGCCAAGGTGCCCATCCAGGATGCCGCCGCCCTGCTCAGGGCCGCTCAAGTCCGGAAGCCGCACGTCCGATAATCTGCCACTGAGGCTTGCATGGATCCCATCGTCGCCAGCGCAGTCGCTCAAACCCAGGCGCAGAGCCAGGCCATGATCCAGGGCCAGGTCGGGGTGGCCATGCTCAAGAAGAGCATTGACATCATGGCCCAGCAGGGCACGGAGATGGCGCAGCTGATCTCCCAGCAGACCGGCGTGGGCCAGCAGGTGAATCTTCTCGCCTAGACGCTATTTCAAGTACGGCGCCAGGTATTTCCCCGTCACGCTGGCCTTCTTCTTGGCGACCTGCTCGGGCGTGCCCACGGCGATGATGCGCCCGCCCTCGCCGCCCCCTTCGGGCCCGAGGTCGATGATCCAGTCGGCGGTTTTGATCACGTCGAGGTTGTGCTCGATGACGATGATGGTGTTGCCCGTCTCCACCAGCCGGTTGATGACCTCCAGCAGCTTCTGGATGTCCTTGAGGTGCAGACCCGTGGTGGGCTCGTCCAGGATGTAGACCGTGCGTCCGGTGGCCCGCTTGCTCAGCTCCTTGGCCAGCTTCACGCGCTGCGCCTCGCCGCCGGACAGGGTGGTGGCACTCTGCCCCAGGCGGATGTAGCCAAGGCCCACATCCATCAAGGTCTGCAGCTTGTTGGCCAGCACGGGGATGGGCGCGAAGACCGTCAGGGCCTCTTCCACGGTCATGTTGAGCACATCGGAGACGCTCTTGCCCTTGTAGTGGATCTCCAGGGTTTCGCGGTTATACCGCTTGCCCTTGCACTGTTCGCAGGTGACGTAGACGTCCGGGAGGAAGTGCATCTCGATGCGGATGAGCCCGTCCCCCTCGCACTTCTCGCAGCGCCCGCCTTTGACGTTGAAGCTGTAGCGACCCGGCGCATAGCCCCGGGCCTTGCTCTCGGGCAGTTGGGCGAACAGCTCCCGCAGGGGCGTGAAGAGGCCGGTGTAGGTGGCGGGGTTGCTGCGGGGCGTGCGGCCGATGGGCGCCTGGTCGATGTCGATGACCTTGTCGATGGCTTCGAGGCCCTTGATGGTCTTGTGCTTCCCGACGATGTGGACGCCCTGGTGCAGCTGGTTGGCGAGCGCCTTGTAGAGGATTTCGTTCACCAGCGTGCTCTTGCCGGAACCACTCACACCGGTGACGCAGGTGACGAGGCCGATGGGGAAGTCCGCGTCCACCTTCTTGAGGTTGTTCTCCTCGGCACCCACGATGGACAGGAGGCCCCGCTTCGCCTGGCGCCGGAGGCGCGGCACGGGAATGGCTTCGCGACCCGCCAGGAAATCGCCGGTGATGGAGCCGGGAGTGCGGCTGATCTCCTCCGGTGTGCCCTGGGCCACGACCCAGCCACCGTGTTCTCCTGCACCGGGGCCCATGTCCACCACATGATCCGCGGCAAGGATCGTTTCGAGATCATGTTCCACCACCAGCACGGTGTTGCCCAGGTCCCGCATCTCCTTGAGCGTGCGGATGAGCTGCAGGTTGTCCCGCTGGTGGAGGCCGATGCTGGGCTCGTCCAGCACGTAGAGCACGCCCTGGAGCTTGCTGCCGATCTGCGTGGCGAGCCTAATGCGCTGGCCTTCGCCGCCGGACAGGGTGGCCGCGCTGCGGTCCAGGGTGAGGTAGCCCAGGCCCACATCATCAAGGAAACCCAGGCGCTCCCGGATCTCCTTCAGCACCTTTTCGGCGATGACCGCGTCCTTGCCCTGCAGGACCAGCTCCGCGAACCACTTCCGGGCCTCGCGGACGCTCTTGGCCACTGCGTCCGCGATGTGCAGCCCGCCGACGAACACGGCGAGGATCTCTGGCTTCAGGCGCCGGCCCCCGCACTCTTCGCAGGGGATGACCCGCATGGAATCTTCCAGCTCCGCCTGGATCTCCTCGCTGGTGGTTTCGTGATAGCGGCGCTCGAGGTTGCCGATGATGCCCTCGAAATGGTGGACGAAGTCGTAGCGGTTGCGCTTGCTCTCGTAGGTGAAGCGCATTTCCTTCTCGGTGCCGTGGAGCAGGAGCCGCCGGATGTCCACGGGCAGCTTCTTCCAGGGTGTGTCCAGACTGAACTTCAGCTTGCGGGCCAGCTGGTCCAGCATCTGGGAGCGCCAGCCGTCTTCCGACACGCTCTTCCAACCGCTGGCCTGGATGGCACCCTCGCTGATGGAGAGCGCCGGGTTGGGGATGATCAGCTCCTCCGCGAACTGGCGCTTGAAGCCCAGCCCATCGCAGGTGGGGCAGGCGCCATAGGGGCTGTTGAAGGAGAAGGAGCGGGGCTCCAGCTCAGGCAGACCCTGGCCGAATTTTGCGCACCTGGTGTTGCTGCAGGCCAGCTTCGAAGAGAACAGCTCTTCTTTTCCATCTATCTCGCAGAGGGCGGAGCCCTCTGCGAGGTTGCAGGTAATCTCAAGGCTGTCCGCCAGCCTTGACTGGATCGCGGGGCTCACCTTCAGCCGGTCGATCACCACCTCCAGGGTGTGCTTCTTCTGCTTGTCCAGTTCGGGGATGCCTTCGGTGAGATCGATCATCTGGCCGTTCACCCGGGCGCGGATGTAGCCGCGCTTCATGAGATCCTGGAGCAGCTTCCGGTACTCACCCTTGCGTCCCCGCACCACCGGCGCCAGGATCTGCAGCCGGGTGCCTTCGGGCTTCGCCAGAATCTGGTCCGCCATCTCCTGAATGGTCTGGCTGGCGATGGCCTCCCCGCACTTCACGCATGTGGGTTTTCCGGTCCGGGCGTAGAGCAGGCGCAGGTAGTCGTAGATTTCCGTTACGGTGGCCACGGTGGAACGGGGGTTCTTGCTTGTGGTCTTCTGTTCGATGGAGATCGCCGGAGACAGCCCCTCGATGCTGTCCACATCGGGCTTCACCATCTGGTCAAGAAACTGCCTGGCGTAGGCCGCGAGGCTCTCCACATAACGCCGCTGGCCTTCTGCGTAGAGCGTGTCGAAAGCCAGGCTCGATTTCCCGGAGCCCGACAGGCCCGTGATGACCACCAGCTGGTTCCTCGGCAGCGACAAGTCGAAGTTCTTGAGGTTGTGCTCGCGGGCACCCTTGATGTGGATGTGTTCCATGATCCCGTCAGTTTACGCCAATTTTTCGCTTCCGGAAGTTGCGTCTAGGTCGTCACCCTGAGGTCACCATGTGATGCCGGTGGAGCACCCGACATAAGGCGTCGTAACGAAACAATTAGAAAAGCACTGGTTCTTTCGAAACGACCCCTAAAATCAAGGGATGCATCCAGCTGAACTGGCGATCCTGCTTCACCGCGCCCTTGAGGTCCGCCTGGCGCGCCTGCGGGAACTGCTGGAGAAGGACCTCTGGTCGGAAGACGCTGAGCAGCTCCATCAGGTCCGCGTGGCCGCCCGTCGGCTCGGCGCCGTGCTCGACCTGGTGGATGCGGAGATCTACCCGGGACACAAGGGCCACCGCCGCGCACTGAAGGGTCTGGTGGACATCCTTGGGTTGACCCGCGAACTGGACGTCCACGCTGGACACCTGTGCACCTACCACCAGGAAGCGCGAACGCCCACTGAGGCCGCTGTCATTGAGCACCTGCTCGAACAAGTGGATCGAAAACGAGCCAAGGCACGGCGGACCATGGGGAGGGGACTCGAGCGACTGCGGCTGCCAAACCTGGGGCGACTGCTTGAGGTACCCGTCCTGCGGGACCCCTTCCAGCCCACCTCGCTGCAGGAATCGGCTTGGAACTGTCTCGAACCCCGCTCCACCGCAGCCCTGGGCAACTTGGCCACCCTTGCCGCCCACGAAGACCCTGTCGCGATGCACCGGGCCCGCGTGAAGATCAAGAAACTGCGCTATGCCATCGAGGCGCTGGAGGGCGCCTTCGCCGGGTGGCCGGAATCCGTTCTGAATGATCTTCGAGCCCTCCAGACGGCGCTTGGAGACCACCACGACCTGGCCACCCTCGAAACCCTGCTCTGGGAGATGGAAGGCGGGCTTCGCCTTCGGGATCGCCCGAACCTGTGCGGAGGCGTGCTCGAACTCCTGGGTGACGTGGCGGAAACGCGCCGCGCGGCCTTCGATCACTTCGTCACCTTAGCCCAGGCCCAGGATCATGCCGCGTTCGTGCGGGTCGTCCGATCTGCCCTCGGGCTCTCCCAGGCTGACGGATCACAGGCATGAACCTCTGGCGTGTCCGGATCCGACCCCTGGCTTGGCTGCGCAGCTTGCACGCCAAGCTGTTCCTCCTCCTGGGCCTGGTCACCAGTGTGCTCACCGTGGCCGTGGCCTATTCCATCACCCGCAACAGCCGCCGGGAGCTGGAAAGCTACTCGCGAAGACTGGTGATCGAGGCGGCGGGGACGGTGGAGACCGACATCGTGGAGCGCGATCCGACGTTCAAGGATCCCGACAAGCTGGACCAGCTGCTGGAGAGCATCGCCGGACCCGACCGCAGCATCTTCCAGATCGACGTATTCAAGCAGGTTGGGCGAGGCTCGGAAGTCGAACTGGTGCGATCCTCCGGTGATGAATCCATCGTCGAGTGGGGCCCGGAGATCGGATCCTACCTGACCCTGCAGGGTCCCCAGGCCGAACTGGTGGATCTGGAGCCGGCCGGGCGCGCCTGGAAAGTCTACCTGCCCATTCGTACCCACAAACCCGGCCAGCCGCCCCTGGGCCTGATTCGCGCGTACTGCGATCTGGAACGGTGGGAGGTGGTCTGGAACAACAACTTCAAGCGGACCTATCGCACCCTCCCGGGCGTGCTGCTGGGTGAATTCATCCTGCTCTGGCTGATCCTCCGCATGCTCATCAGCGACCCCATCGAGGCCATGGTGATCGCCATGCAGAAACTGGAGCGCGGTGAGGCCAGCGTCCGTGCGCCCGTCCGCCGCAGTGACGAGCTGGGCCTCATCGCTTCCCGGTTCAATGCCATGGCCGTAGAGCTTCAGCGTGCCGGCGAGGAGCGCGAGTCCCTAATCCAGGAGATCCGGGGCTTCAACGCCAACCTGCAGGACCGGATCGACGCCGCCCTTTCTGAACTTCAGGCCAAGAACCGCGAGTTGGCCGCCCTGGTCGAACGCAATGCCCTGCTCCGGGAGGAGCTGGGCGCCCAGGAACGGCTCGCGGTCGCCGGGCAGCTGACGGCGACCTTTGCCCATGAGGTAGGAACCCCTTTGAACCTCATGACAGGCCATCTCCAACTCCTGGATGCGCAAGAGGGCCTGCCCGAGAAGGCCCGCGAGCGCCTGCACGTCATCCAGGCCCAGATCCAGCGCGTTGGCGATATCGTGCGCCGCCTGTTGGACCTCACCCGTCGGCCCCAACTGCACAGGGAACCCCAGCTCTTCCTAGACCTGCTGGCGGATCTGGAGCAGCTGTGGACACCTACCCTGACGGCCCACGGGGTCACTGTCGAAGCACAGGCGCCTCCTGGTTGCCGCCTGAATGTGGATCGCAAACAGATGGAGCAGCTCTTCCTCAACCTCATGAACAATGCCCTGGATGCCATGCCCTCCGGGGGCACGGTGCGGATTTCCGTTCAGCCCTCGGAGGAAAGCACCCCGGATGGTCCCTGGTGGGACCTGCGCTTCCAGGATTCGGGCCAGGGCATCCCCAGCGAATTGCTTGGCCAGGTCTTCCGCCCCATGTTCACCACCAAGCCCGAAGGCAAGGGCACGGGCCTGGGCCTCAGCATCTGCCGCGAGATCGTCCGTGGTCACGGCGGGGATATCCGCATCGAGAGCTCCGAAGAGAAGGGCACCTGCGTAGTGTTCACCCTGCCAGGGGCCGTGCCCGTCTAAATCTCCACGACCTCGATGTCCCCGAGCGGTTCCTCGAGGAATCGGTTCCCCACTTCCTTCAGACGGCTGCTGGCGTCGGTGAGCTGGACGCGGAGGGTGCCGCGGGCGCTGGCCGTGCGGTAGCCCAGGCTGCCCTGCAGCAGGCGGTCGACGGCCTTGGCGGTGACCCGGCCGCTGTCGATCCAGCAGGTGCCTGGGCGGCTGCGTTCCAGGCTCGTCAAGAGGGTCGGGTAGTGCGTGCAGCCCAGCACCACGGTCTTCACCTCGAAGGGCAGCTGGTTCAGATAGCGGCGGCAGATGCTGTCCGTGACGGGGTCATCGAACCAGCCCTCCTCCGCTAGGGGCACCAGCAGCGCACAGGCCGTGCTGTGAATGATCTTGGTGGGATCACGCCGGAGGATGGCCGTCTCGTAGGCGGCGCTGCTCACGGTAGCCAGGGTGCCGATGATCCCGACGGGCCCTGGGATCGCCGCAGCAGCTTCGGCCCCGGGTTCGATCACGCCGATCACCGGGCAGGGACTCACGGCTTGCAGGGCGGGCAGGCCATGGGCGCTGGCCGTGTTGCAGGCGATCACGATGAGCTTGGGATCGTGGCGCTGGAGCAGCTCGCCCATCTGCAGCGTGTAGCGCTCGATGGTGCGGTGGCTCTTGGTGCCGTAGGGTAGTCGCGCCGTATCCCCGAGGTAGACCAGGTCCTCCTGGGGCAGCAGCTGGCGCAGGGCATGGATGACGGTGAGCCCGCCGATGCCCGAGTCGAAAACCCCGATGGGGCGGTCCGCGCGGCTCATGCAGGCACCCGTTCCGCCAGAATCGCGATCCACTCGCCTTCTTGCAGCACCTTTTCCGGTTTGAAGCCATGGGAAACGAGGCTCACCAGGGCTTCGTCAGTGCGCTCGGCCAGGATGCCGCTCGCGATGAGCCAGCCACCGGGAGCGGCCACTTCCGCCACGCGCGGCAGGAGTTCCTGGATAGTCTCCAGCAGGATGTTGGCCAGCAGACCCGAGTAGGGGCCCGCCACACGCGGCTGGTCCAAGGTCCCGATGAAACACTCGTACGGCCGGGCCCCCTTCAACAGGTGAGCGTTCAACGCCATGAGTTCGTCCATGGCCGGGCCGCAGTCGGGATCGATGTCGAACGCCGTGAGCCCGCGCGCCCCCAAAAGGAAGGCTGCCAGCGACAGGATGCCCGTGCCGGCGCCAATGTCGAGGATGGGACCCTGGAGCCGCCCTGCCAGCGACAACGCTTCCAGGAGCTTCATGCAGAGGCGGGTGGTCTCGTGACCACCGGTGCCAAAGGCCAGACCCGGGTTCACCACGAGGTCGATTCGATCCGCGGGCCCGGGTGTCTCATCCCAGAGGGGGCGGACATGAAATAACTTGCCGACCTCGAAGGCGCCGAAGCCCTGGCGGCTCTTGGCCAGCCAGTCCTCATCGCCGAAGACCTCGGCCTCGAGGAGATACACGCCCGGAAAGGCCTTCAGACCCTCTGCTCCCGGGGGGTAAACCCCGGGCGAAAAGTAGACATAGCAGGCTTTGGGCGGATCGGCCTCGCGGTAGAAGGCGGCTGAGCCAGCCCCCTCAAGCCACTCACATAAGGCTTCCTCCTGCTGGTCAGGAACCTCCAGTTTCCATCTCAGATGGGCTGCATTCGTCACGTGGCACATCCTGTGCCGCGCCCTCCGGGCTTCGGCTTGACTCGCGCAACTGGCGCTCGCCCCTCTGGGGCCGTCTGCCGCGCAGTCGGTCCTATTCGCCTTCGGCGAATGGTCGCCAAAGTGGCAATCCGCTCCTGCTCCATGCTCATTGGCAAAGGTTAACAGGACCCTGGGAACCATCTGGCCCCAGGCTGCACTCAAGGAATGCGGCAGGCCGGAACGCCGCGGTGAGTGGAGCGTTGGGGGAAACGGCACGGGGGGACGAATGTCCCTCCGTGTTTGTTTGTAAACGCTGACCCGTAGGGACTACTCTGCCGCTTCAGCCGATTCGGCGTCCTCCAGGTCCAGCCGCTTCATCTTCTCAAGGAAGGTGGTGCGCTTGAGGCCCAGAAGGTCGGCGGCGCGCTTCTTGTTGCCCCGGGTGATGGCGAGGCTCTGCAGCATGAGCGTTTTTTCCATGTCTGACACGACCTGGTTGAGATCCAGGCCCTCGGCCGGCAGATCCATGCCGAAGGCCGCCGGCGACTGGGAGGTGAAGGCCTCGGCAGAGAAGGGCTGGAAACCGGGCCTTGGCGACTCCTGGGCCGGGGGAGCCTCACCCATGCGCTCAGCCAAGAAGGTGAAGTCCTCCCGGGTAAGGACGGGGCGAGTGCCCGAGAGCACGATGGCGCGCTCGATGGCGTTCTCCAACTGGCGCACATTCCCGGGCCACGGCAGGGACATGAGCAGAGGGTCCACGCTGGGGTGCAGGGCCTTGGGATAGAGGCCATGCTCGCGGGCCTTGCGGTTCAGGAAATGCTGAGCGAGGAAGGGCACCTCCTCCCGCCGGGCCCGCAGCGGGGGCATGGTGATGGGCACGACTTCCAGCCGATAGAACAGGTCCTCTCGGAAGCTGCCGTCCTGAACTTTCTTCCACAAATCCACATTGGAGGCCGTCACCACGCGCACGTCCACCTTCACCGGTGCGCCGCCACCCAGGGGCTGCACCTCCCGCTCCTGCAGGACGCGCAGCAGGCGCACCTGGGCGCCCAGGGGCATGGTGCCCACTTCGTCCAGGAAGACGGTGCCGCCGTGGGCCTCACGGAATTTCCCTGGCGTGTCCTTGCGGGCATCCGTGAAGGCGCCCTTGTTGTAGCCGAAGAGCTCCGATTCCAGGAGATTTTCGGGGATGGCACCGCAGTGGACAGCCACGAAGGGCGACGCAGGATCTGCGCCCATGCGGTGGATGGCCCGGGCGATCACTTCCTTGCCGGTGCCGCTCTCACCCAGCAGCAGGACCGTGGCGCGGGTGGCTGCGGCAGCGCGGGCCCGGATGAGCACGTCCTGCATGGCCGGGCTGGTGCCCACGAGGCCGAAAGCCAGGGCCTGCGAGGCGCTGAGCTGCGTGGTGGTCCCCGAGCGGGGGCGCAGGCCCGGCATGGGCGGCTCCGGACCCAGCACGCCCCAGCGCACGGACCCAAGCGATCCCCATTCCGCCAGGGCCTTGGGATCCATGGGCGCCGTATCGGGTTTCAGTCCCAGAAGGATGGGCAGGGCGGCCACTTCGGCCATCATTCGATTCAATTCCGGCGGCGGCCAGGCACCCTTGGCACTGATCACCCACAGATCCACATCCCGTGGCGCCAGCGCCGGTGAAGCCCCCCGATCAAGGGTCACATCCCACAGCGCCGCCCACCGATGCTCCAGCCCCCCGGTATCGTCCCCGAGGGTGGACCAGTGAAGGCGAGGCAGCTGCGTCATAAACTCCTTGGCTGGAAATAGCCTAGATGCAGGGATCTGAGGGTCAAGTCAAAAAAATGACGTAGAAAATATTGGCGAAGATGACGGAACAGTTTAGCTCCCGCGCTTCCCCAGCGGGCGTATCTTTGGGATACACCGGAGGTCTTCATGGCGCTCACGGAATCCACCATGGTCCCGCTCGGAGCGGCTTGTCCTGATTTCACACTGCCCGGCGTGGACGGGCGGCTCTGGTCCCTCCACGACTTCCATACGCCGGCCCTGGTGGTGGCGTTTATGTGCAACCACTGCCCCTACGTGCAGGCCATAGATGACCGCCTCAATGCGCTGGCGAAGGCCTACGCTGGGCGCTGCTCGGTGGCGGGCATCAATTCGAATGATGCCGTGACCTACCCGGACGACAGCTTCGAGGCCATGCGCGCCAGGGCGAAGATCAAGGGCTTTGCATTCCCCTATCTATGGGATGAGGAGCAGTCCGTGGCACGGGCCCTGGGCGCTGCCTGCACCCCCGATTTCTTCCTCTTCGATTCCCACCGTCGCCTCCAGTATCGGGGCCGCCTGGATGATAACTGGAAGGACGCCGCCCATGTCACCCGCGAGGAACTGAAGGAGGCCATCGAGGGCGTCCTTGCGGGGAGGGAGCCCCTGGAGACCCAGTGCCCAAGCATGGGCTGCAGCATCAAGTGGAAGTAACGCGCTGGCCTCTTAGGAACTGGAACGAATTATAAGCGTTGCCATCGCGCAACGTTCCGTTCCGGCTCCTTAGTGGTTCCTGGCAGGAGGTATGATCGGGGTTCCCACGGAGCTTTCATGCGCTTGGTCGTCCTGCCGCTCTGCCTTGCCGGTCTGCCCCTCTGCGCCCAATGGGACCTGCGCCTGGAACTGCCCCACCCCACCGGTCAGAGCTTGCCGCAAACCCTCATCAGTGGGACCGGGAACCTGGTGGCAGGGGACTTCCATACAGGCCGTGGCTACATCGCCACCGTGAGCCGACGGATCCTCCAGGTGGGTCCTCTGCTGAAGCTGGAAGGTGGCCTGGAATACTCCCAGTTCACGGCAGGCGGCAACCTGGCGAACGGAACAGCCTCCCAGGGCGCCAACCTCAAGCAGCAGGGCGTGGGCGTGGCTCTCAATGTGCAGCTTTGGGTGCCTTTCACGGGGCTCGCCGGTGAATTCGGGCTCATCCAGCGCTTCCAGCGCTACACCCTGGACACCGCGGGAGCCTCCAACGCCAAGGACCTGAGCCGCACCTGGCTGCGGGTGGGCGCCCGCTGGCGGGTTCCTGCGGTGGTGGTGCATCCCTATGTGGTCGCCAGCTACCAGCAGCCGGTCACCAATGACAACCCGGTGAAGCTCAATGGTGCCGCGGATCTTGCAGCCTACTTCACAGCCCAGGGCAGTGGACAGGAATTCCAGCGCCTCTGGACCTTCGGTGTGGGAGTGGCCTATTGATGTACCGCGCTGCCCGCATCGTCATTCTCACCGGTGCAGGCATTTCTGCGGAAAGCGGGCTGCGCACGTTTCGTGGCGCCGATGGCCTCTGGGAGAACCACCGGGTGCAGGAAGTGGCCACCCCCGAGGCCTTCCACCAGGATCCGGAACTGGTCTACCGCTTCTACAACGAACGGCGGCGAAGCCTCGCCACCGTGCAGCCCAATGCCGCCCACCTCGCCCTGGCTAGGCTGGAGCACGAATGGGGCGGAGACCTGCTCCTGGTCACCCAGAACGTGGACGATCTGCACGGCCGGGCCGGATCGAGAAACCTGCTCCACATGCACGGCGAGCTCCTCAAGGGGCGCTGCCTCGACTGTCGGGCCGTCCGGGCCTGGCCCGGGGACATGGACCAGACCAGTCGCTGTCTCAGCTGCGGCGGTGGCCCCATGCGACCGCACATCGTCTGGTTCGGCGAGATGCCCCTCGAGACCACCCGCATCTACCAGGCCCTGGACCGATGCGACCTCTTCGTGGCCATCGGCACCAGCGGGCATGTCTACCCTGCCGCTGGCTTCGTGGAGGCCGTCGGGCCGGGCGCCCGGACGCTGGAACTCAACCTCGAACCCAGCCTTGTGGCCAGCGCCTTCCAGCGATCCCTCACCGGCCGGGCCACGGACTTGGTGCCAACGTTCGTGAACGAGTTGCTGGGTCCCTAGATGGCCTCGAGCAGCACTCCTGCCGCATCCCCCTGGCCCGTGGTCATAATGGGGGCCCTGGCCCTCGCCATCGCCATGGGCATCGGGCGCTTCGCCTTCACACCCCTCATGCCCCTCATGTTGCGCGATGGCACCCTGGACGCTACCACCGGCAACGAGTGGGCAGCCGCCAACTACTGCGGATACCTGCTGGGGGCCCTCACCGCGTCCTGGTTCGCCCAGGACCCGAGGCAGGGGCTGCGGCTCGGCCTGGTGGGCGTGACGCTGACAACCCTAGCGGCGGCCTGGGTCCCTGTCCCCTTCCAGCTCGGCGGGGCCCTGCTTCGGGCAGCCACCGGTGTCCTAAGCGCCTGGGTCCTGGTCTGCGCCAGTGGCTGGTGCCTGCCCGAGCTGGCCCGCCGGGGCTCGGCCACCCTGAGCGGGTGGATCTATATCGGCGTGGGCCTGGGGATCACTCTGGCGGGTTTGATGGCCTGGCTCGGCGGGGGTCAATCCGCTCGGGCCCTCTGGGTGGAACTGGGCCTGCTCGCCACGGTGGGGACGCTCTTCGTCCTCTTTCACCTAGCTGGGGAGCCAAGTGCAACGATGCACCCCGGGGCGAGCCCTTCGCGGGCGGCGCCTGGGGAAGCCCGGGGGCAGGGCGCCCTGGTGCTTTGCTATGCGGCCTTCGGCTTCGGCTACATCATCCCCGCCACCTACTTGCCCACCATGGCCCGGCGCCTGGTATCTGATCCCCTTCTCTTCGGGCTCATCTGGCCCATCTTTGGCTCCGCGGCCACCCTCTCGGTGGCTATGGCCTCCCGTTGGGCCACGGCTTGGCCCAGGCGGAGGGTGTGGGGCTTCGCCCAGGGCCTCATGGCCGTGGGTACGGCGTTGCCGCTGCTCCACCCCTCCCTCTGGGTGCTGGCGGGCGCGGCCCTCCTGGTGGGCGGCAGCTTCATGGTGGTCACCATGGCGGGCCTCCAGTTGGCGCGAGAACAGATGCCCGCCCATCCCACTCCCCTGCTGGCCCGCATGACCGCCGGCTTCGCCGTGGGCCAGATCGCGGGCCCCCTCCTGGTCCGCCTCCTCGGCACTCACCAGGCCAGCGCCTGGGACGCCCTGAGCTGGGCCAGCGCCGCCGCGACCACTGTCCTGGCCGGCAGCGCCTTCTGGTTGTGGGCCGGAGACGGAGGCGGCAGGAACGCCTGAGGCTCCTTTCGCTCTGGGCCTGCGGGACTACCCCTTCAGCAACCGGTCCTCCGCCAGCCTCAGCAGGTGCTCGCTGGCGAGGACGCCGTCCTGGTGGTTCATGCGCTGGAAGTGACTCCGGAGATGGCGCAGGGTGCGGGGCACTGCTGAGGCAAAATGGGCCTTCCTGCGGTGCACGAGCTGGTGGCCGAAGGTGCCCAGGGCCTTGAGGCTCCGCTGCAGGGCGCTGAGATTCAGCTCTTCCAGCAGGGCCTCCTGGTTCCAGCCCAGTTCGGCCTGGAGGGGCGCCACCAGGACGCGTCCCGCCTCCTTGGACCAGTCCCAGTAGGCGTCATAGAGCAGGCTGGCAAGATCGTAGGTGGCTGCGCCCCGGCGGGCGTCCTGGAAATCGATGGCCACCAGCCGATCGCCGTGCACCATGAGATTCCGCACATGGAAATCGCGGTGCACGAAAAAGTGTGCCCGCGTCTCCAGGCTGGCGTGGACATCCTCCATCATCCGGTCCAGCCACCGGGGCGGCTCCCTCTGCAGGAAATCCTGGAAGAAGTTCTGCCGGCAGTGGTCCCACTCGAACTCGAACTTGGCCTGATCAAAGGCCCGGTTCATGAAGAACGTGTGGCCCGGAGCCCCCAGGGTCAGTGGACCGGCCAGAGTGGCCAGCAGGTATCCGGCCTGCCGCGCCCAGGTCACTTCCTCCTCAGGATGTTCCACCAGCCGGCGCTCCAGCGTGGTGTCGCCCAGATCCTCCACCAGCAGACAGCGATCGTCATCATCGCACTGGATGATCGTGGGCACGCGGAGGAGGGGATCCAGGTAGGCCTGCAGGGCGCGGAACTCGAAGTAGCTGTCGTCGGTCTTCTCCGCCGTATCCAGCGGGTGCAGCACCACCAGGACCGTGCCCAGTTGGGGATGGCCCACGCGGAAGTACTGACGGGTCCCGGCATCCCCGGCGAGCGACCGGGGATCGGTCAGAGCCCAACGCTCGAGGGCGCGTTGCAGACGGGGATCCATGTCTTCAGGTTAAGCCCAACCGCACCTGTCTGCCGCCCTCCTCGAACCAGAGCGCATCGGTGTCGGTGATGGCCGGCGGAGGTGCGGCCCCCGGGCCCAGGACACAGTGGTCGAGGCGACCCGCGGCGCGGGCGGTGGGATGGAAGTAGCAGCCCGGAAGGCGGCCTTCCTCCTCTGGTGCCAGCTCCGCGGCGGCCTGGATGAGCGCATCGGCAGTGCCCACTTCCCGCCAGGGGAAAGGCGCCACGACCACGCCCAGGTGGAAGCGCAGTCGCGGGCGCAGGTCATCCACTTCGCTCGGTCCTTCGGGAAGGAGGGCGAGGGCCTCCGGCGACCAGGCGGCGGCACCGGTGAAATGGTAGGGGCCCCGAGGTCCCGCCACACCTTTGGGAAGGATCCGGCCCTGATCGTCCATCCAGACGGCATTCCATCCGCTCCCCGGATGGGGGACGAGCAGCCAGCTCAGAGTGGCAGCCTCTTCACGGTGGCGGGCCCTAAGGCGGTCGAAGGGCACGGCCTCAGCCCAGACGTCGGCATTCCAGGCGAGCAGTTCCGAGGCCACGCGACCTCGGGCGTGCAGCAGACTCCCCGCACTGCCCAGGAGCCGGGGTTCCTCGAAGACCTCGAGGCCCAGGGCTACAGTGCGGAGGCGGTCCGGATGCAGATGGACGTTGCAGCCGATGCGCTGGAGCCCATGGAACCGCAGCGCCTCGGCCCCCCATTGCAGGAGGGACCGCCCCATCAGGGTCCAGGCAGGTTTGGGCAGGCACTGGCTCAGAGGGCCCATCCTCAGGCCCAGGCCAGCAGCGAGCAGGAAGCCCTCGAGCGGCTCAGCCATGGGGCTCGCCCAGCGGCTCTGGGGGCAGGGCTTTCAAGAGGAACTGTCCCGGGGCCAGGCCGCGCATGGACAACACTCGGATCCGCCAACCCTGGAGGCGCAGTTCATCACCCGGCTGCAGCACTCGGCCCAGCCGCTCCTGGAAAAAGCCCCCGAGGCTGACGGATCCGGCCTCGGTTTCCAGGTTCAGGCGCAGGTGATCCTCCAACTGCTCGAGCCTGACGTTCCCCTGGGC
The DNA here is from genome assembly GCA_903873655.1 of uncultured Holophagaceae bacterium. GTDB lineage: Bacteria > Acidobacteriota > Holophagae > Holophagales > Holophagaceae > Geothrix. Next base: position 23,122 of record CAIQPH010000126.1, read on the forward strand.
CAGCCAGGCCCCGCCGCGGGTCTTGCGCAGCTGGATGGCCTCGCGGTCGAACTCGTCCTGGATCTCGCCGACCAGCTCTTCCAGCACGTCCTCCAGGGTCACCAGGCCGTCCACGCCGCCATGCTCGTTCACCACGAGGGCGACGTGCTGCTTGCGCTGCTGGAATTCCAACAGGAGCCCCTGGATGGGTTTCATCTCGGGCACGAAGAAGGCGGGCCTGGCCAGTTCGCGCAGATCCACGGCACCACCCCGGTCCTGCATGGCCCAGAGCAGCTCCTTGAGGTGGATGACGCCCACCACCCGGTCCAGGTCCCCCTCCACCAGCGGGATGCGTGTGTGGGGGGTGGTACGGGCCAGGGCGAGGTTGGCCGCAAGGCTGCGGGTCAGGTCGAAGCAGACCACCTGGGCCCTGGGCACGGCGATCTCCTTCACCCTGCGGCGGCTGAAATCGAAGAGGTTCTCGATGAGTTCCTTGTGGTTCAGGTCGAGGTGTCCCTCGGCCTGGCTGCGCTCGAGCATGCGCCGGAATTCGGCCTCGGAGGGCAGATGGTCCTCGGCATCAGCCTCGGGATGCACGCCGAAGAGCGCCAGCACCAGATGGCTCAGTTGCGTGAGGCACCAGGTGAGTGGCCGCATCAGGCGCGACCAGGCCAGCAGGGGCGCGGCCGTGCGCAAGGCCCAGGGCAGCGCGGACCGGATGGCCAGATTGCGGGGCACCAGTTCCGCCAGCACCACGTGGAGCGTAGTCATCACCAGCAGGGCCAGGCCCGTGCTGAGCGGCAGCACCAGGGTGGGCCAGGGCAGCCAGCCGAAGCCGGCCCGGAAGGCATGGCTGAACAGGTCTTTGCCCACGGCGCCAAGAGCCAGGGCGCAGAGCACGATTCCGGCCTGGATCGCCGACAGGTGGTGGGAAAGGCCGCGATGGACCTCGATGGCCCGGCGGGCGCGCAGGTCCTGTTCGGCCAGCGCCTCGAGCTGGGTTTCCCGGACGCGGACCGCCGCAAACTCGGCCATGACGAAGAAGGCGCTGAGGAAAATGAGGGCGGCGCAGATGAGGGCCGCGGCGAGGGTCACGGGAGTCAGCCCCTGGCTAGGTCGGAGCCGCGTCGAAGCTTGTCCTGGATCTCCTGCAGCAGGCCGTCCAGGTGTTGCAGGCGGTCCCGGTGCTCCGAAAGCTGGTCATGAACAGCCTGCTTCTCCCCCTGCAAGACCGCAAAGGCTTCCTGCTGGTCTGCCAAAGCCTGGTTGAGTCGTGAGGCCTCTCCCTCCGCCCGCTCCAGACCTTTCATGAGTTCGAGCTGCTCTGCTTCATGGAGGACCCTGGCCCCATCCAGCTGCTGCCGGACTTCGCTCACCTGGGCTTCGAGCCGGGCGATCTCCTCATGGTGCTGCTGGATCGTCTCCTGCTTGGCGAAGAGTTGGAGATCCCGCTCGAGGATCTGGGCCTGGCTGGCCTCCCATTCCGCCTCCCGCTGGCGCAACTGAGTGCCCAGCTCCGCCAGATCACGGCCCTGACCGCGCATGGTGGCCTCCAGTCCGGCCATCTCCAGCTGGCTGGTATGCACCTTCTCCTTCAATCCCGCCACCTCGAGAAGCGCGGCTTGATGGGCACCCGTGAGGCCGGTGTGCTGCTCCACGAGCTCTTCCAGTGTGGCGTTGAGTTGCGACTGCGCCTGAAGGGACACCTCCAGTTCCTGCTGCTTGGCAAGCAACGCTTCCTTGTTCTCGGCCCTGATGGACTCTTTTTCCTGTTCCACGGCGGCCAGGGCCTCCGCTTTGGCGGCCAAGGCCGCCTCCAATTCGTGGGCCTTGGCCCGGAACGGCTCCAGGTCCATGGTCTCGTTCAGGAGCCGGTCGCGTTCCTTGAGCAGTTCGATCACCCGTTGGGTCTTCTCGCCCACCTGATGATTGAGGGCCTCCACCTGTTCGATGAGACCGGTGCGCTCGACGAGTGCCTCTTTGAGTTGGGCCTTGAGGGTTTCCATGGTCTCGCCTTCGCGGCCGCGGGTTTCCTCCAGGTTGCGCAGGGCCGATTCGGTGTCCGCCAGACGCGTCTTGAGGAGTTCGGATTCGCGATTGCTGCGCTCCACCTCGTCCAGATTGAGTGTCACGGAATTCATCTGCCGCTGAATCTGCTGGGTCTCGGCTTCGGCTGCGAGAATGCGCTGATCCGCCGCTTCCAGGCGCTGGTCCCGGAGACGCAACTCCTCTCGGAGCGCTGCTACCTGCTCCTCCAGAAGTCGCAGGTGGCTGGAGTCTGGAATGGTTTCAGGGATCCCCTCGGGCCGGGCGTCCAGGCTGGCGGCCTTGGCGGATGACGGCGAGCGCACGCCGAACACCGGTTCTGAGGCCCCGCTGGCAGCCGGTTTATCCAGGGCGCTCTTCAGGCCTTCCAGCCAGTCGTCCCCCAACTCGACGTCCACCAACTCGCCGAAGGGATTATCCGGATCCAGGACCTTTCCTGGCACGAAGGGCGTGAGCGCGGCGACCAGGGCGCTGGGTGGGATGGGTTTGTGCAGGTAGAGGTCGGCCCTGCCCTTGAGGCTCTGGTGGCGCCGGTATTCCTCTTCCGTCGCCTTGGCGCTGAGGAGTAGGATCTTCAGGCTGTCGAGGCTTGCGTGCTTCCGGATGGTGGAACAGAGGGCGTACCCTTTGTTGTCGGCCACTTCCACGCAGATGAGCACAGCGGCGTAGGCCCCGCTCTCCAGCTTTGGGATGACGCCATCCGGGGAGGCCATCACCTCCAGGTCGAAAGCCGATTCAAGGCTGACCTGGTGCTCCTTCAGGAAACTCCGATCGCTGTCCACGAGGAGAAGGCGTTGGCCCATGGTCGATCCTTAGGCAGGTTGAACCTTGGAGTTTAGCGGAATGAACGAAGCCCCGTTACCCGGGGCTTCGTTCAAGGGCAACTTCTCGCCCTGGTAGCCCCTCAGCGAGGCGCCACCGGCAGGGTGATCTTCTGACTGCCGTCGGGGGACTGGATGTAGAGCAGTAGCGTCCGGCCCCCGGCTTTCTTCACCTGGGCGTTGAACTCAGAGAGGTTGTTCACGGGCTGGCGGCCCACCTCAGTGATGATCATACCCGGCGCCAGGCCTCGGTCTGCGGCCGGCGAGCGTGGATCCACCGAAGTGACCACCACCCCCTTCATCCGGTTCTTGGCGTCTGCGGGCTCCACGGTGAACCCATAGACCTTCTGGAGGCTGAGGCTCTTCAGGTCGCCCTGGGCCTTCGGGTCGGACTCCCCCTCCGGCGCCTCACCGGCCTCCCGGCGGCGCTGTTCCTCGAGGGTCTTGCGGTCCCCCAGGGTGGCCGTGAGTTGGATGGTCTTGCCATCCCGGAGGATGGTCAGCTTGAGGGTGTCGCCAGCGCGGCGGTTTGAGACCACGGCCACCACCTCGTCGGGGCTGCGCACGGCCTGCCCGTCCAGGGCGGTGATGACATCCAGGCGCAACACGCCGGCTTTGTCAGCGGCCTGCCCCTTCTCCACGGTGCTGACCACCACGCCTTCCTTGGCCCCGAGGGCATCCTGGTAGGCCTGATCGAGTTCCGCGGGACCGATCCCGAGGTAGCCGCGGCTCACGGGCTTGCCGCTGCGCAGATCCTTGAGAATGCGATTCACCTGACTGATGGGCACGGCGAAGCCGATGTTCTGCCCGGCCGGATTGATGGCCGTGTTGATGCCCACGACCTCGCCCCGGAGGTTCAGCAGGGGGCCCCCTGAATTCCCGCGATTGATCGCCGCGTCGGTCTGGAGGAAGGAACTCAGGCCCGTATCGAGCTTGCGACCCTTGGCGCTGATGATGCCCTGGGTGACCGTGTGTTCCAGGCCAAGGGGATTGCCGATGGCCACCACCCATTCGCCGATTCGCAACCCGTCGGAATCGCCCAGCTTGGCGTGGGGCAGGTGAACCGCGTCGATCTTGATGAGCGCGATGTCCAGCTCCTTATCCTTGCCGAGCACGGTGGCCTTGTAGCTCTTTCCATCGCTGGTCTTCACCTCCAGCGCGTTGTCCGTGCTCCCCATGCTGGCCACCACGTGGTAGTTCGTGAGGATCTCGCCGTTGGGGCTGATGATCACGCCGGACCCGCCGGATACCGCCCGCTGCTCCTCGTCATCGCCCCGGGGGGTGCGCCGCTGCTGGGGCCCGCCAGGTCCGAAGAAGAAGTCGAAGAAGTCCTGGCCACCGACCTGGGGATGGTCGAAGCGGCGGTTCTTGACGAAGCTGGTATTGGTGATTGCCACCACCGTGGGATTGAGTTTCTCGGCCACCTCCGCGATGGGCGGCAGCCGGTCCAACCCCTTGGCATCAACCACCACCGGTTTCTCTTCCTGGGCCGCCACGACCCAGCCGTGGCTGAGGCCCATTCCCAGGGCCATGCACCCGGCCGCGAAGACCGATAACCCCAACACCTGTTTGACCTGACGATTCATGAAACCCCTCGCTTGGCCGGACTCCCGGCACGTCTGTTCGATGACCGCAGTGCGCCGAAGGTTCCCGCTGGTCATCCGGAACCGTACAGGATAATCTGAATGGTCCGACGGCGGCTGTAGCTCAGTTGGTTAGAGTACTGGATTGTGATTCCAGGTGTCGGGGGTTCGAGTCCCCTCAGCCGCCCCAATAGCCAAAGGGCCTCGCGTGCGAGGTCCTTTGGCTATTGGAACGGTCAGGGCTCGAACCCCCGACAGTGGACCCGCGAAGACAGCGCGGGGCGCTGTCGGGAGCAGGGCCAGCGGACGGCAAAGCCGGACGCGGGGGGTCCGAGTCCCGACCGAGTGGGTCGCGGTGATCATTTGACTCGAACCCGCGACAACCAGACCGACCAACCGTGCCGCGGGATGCGGTGTCGGACCGAGACAGTAAAACATCCCCCGGCAGAGCCGGGGGCTTTGAATTGTGAGCCGCTCAAAGCGGCAGGCGGGGTCGCTAACGCGGCCCCGAATCGTGTTTGGCCACCATCGGGTGGCTCACCTCACCAAGGCAGCATCTGCTCCAGGCGCTGGTCCTCCTTCTCCTGATTGCGGATGTAATCACGGACCGTTGCTTCATCTCGCCCCACCGTGGACACGAAGAATCCCCGTGCCCAGAAATGCTGTCCTACGAAATTTCGCTTTCTCTCTCCATACACCCTGGCCAAGTGAATCGCACTCTTCCCCTTGATGAACCCGATCACCTGCGACACCGCATACTTTGGTGGAATTGAGATCAGCATGTGCACGTGGTCGGCCAGCAGGTGCCCTTCCAGGATCCGGCTTTCCTTCTGCTCCGCCAGCTTCCTGAACACCTCCCCCAGGTGCGGCCTGAGTTTTTCGTAAAGCGTCTTCCTCCGACATTTCGGGATGAAGATCACGTGATACTTACACTCCCATCTGGAGTGGCTTAGACTTTCCGTTGAGTCCATCTCGGTTCTCCTCATGTGTGCTTGGCGGCTCACATGAATGTTTTCGAGGTGGACTCCCGTCTATGTCAAACATCTGCTGCCTCCCCGGCAGAGCCGGGGGGTCTCCTGTTAGGTTGCTAGCCACTCTCCAAACGCGAACCCGCCCCAAGTCGTAGCGTAGATCCACATCCCACCCGACCCGCTAGACTATCCCCTGCGCGCCCATAGCTCAGGTGGATAGAGCAGCAGCCTTCTAAGCTGCAGGTCGCTGGTTCGAGTCCAGCTGGGCGCACCAGCGCCCAGCTGGACTCGGGCTAGCAGATCCGGGGCAGCTGCTCGCCGGTGGGCAGATCCAGGATGCGGTCAGTACCCAGGCGGGTGCGCAGGGTGACCGGGACCGGGGCGCGTTCGAGCACCTGCCCGATGATGGCCGCGCCTGCCCCTTCCGGCAGTCGGCGCAGGGCCGCCAGGGCCGCCTCGGCCTGGGCTCCGGGGACAAAGGCCACCAGCCGGCCCTCACAGGCCACATGGAGCGGGTCGAGACCCAGCAGTTCGCAAACCGCTGCCACGGCTGCGGCGATCGGGATGTCCCGCTCCCGCACCTCCACGGCCAGGCTGCTGTCCAGGGCGATCTCGTTGAGCACCGCCCCGAGGCCGCCCCGGGTCGGATCGCGCAAACAGTGAACATCGATGTCCGCAGCCCAGAGTGCTTCGCAAAGGTGATGGATCGGAGCGCAGTCGCTTTGCACGGGGGCCTCGAAGGCGAGTCCTTCCCGCACGGAGAGCACGGCCACGCCATGCCGGCCCAGGTCGCCGGAGACGAGGATGGCATCGCCCGGGCGGACCTGGCGGGGCCCGACCTGGCGTCCCTGGGGCACCAGGCCGATCCCCGCGGTATTGATGTAGAGGCCGTCGCCGCGGCCGCGGTCCACCACCTTGGTGTCCCCGGTAACGATGGCCACACCGCAGCGGGCGGCAGCGCGCTGCATGGAGGCCACCTGGCTTGCCAGCTCTGCCAAAGGAAGACCTTCCTCCAGGAGGAGGGCGCAGCTCAGGAAGCGGGGCTGGGCCCCTCCGCAGGCCAGGTCGTTCACCGTTCCGTATACTGCCAGCTCGCCGATATCGCCACCGGGAAAGGTCCTGGGCGTGACCACGAAAGTGTCCGTAGTGAAAGCCAGGCGGACGCCATCCAGATCCAGCAGCGCGGCATCGTGGCGGGCGTCCAGGGCCTGATTCGCGAAGGCTGGGACCAGCAGGGATTCGATGAGCTGACGCATGACCCGGCCGCCACCCCCATGGGCCATCTGGACGGTTTCGGCAGGGAGGAGGAGCGGGCATTCCAGGTGGAAGTCGGCCATGTCAGGCTTCTCCGGGACGACGGTAGCGGTAATAGGCAGCGCAGGCACCTTCGGTGCTGACCATGGTGGCGCCGAGGGGATGTTCCGGGGTGCAGCGGGTACCGAAGGCGGGGCAGTCCGGGGGCGACAGGATCCCCTGAAGCACTTCGCCGCTGCGGCACTCGGGAGATTCGACGCCACCCATGGTCGCCACCCCGAAGCGGAGCTCCGCGTCCATATCCGCGAAGGCCTCCCGCAGGGCGAACCCGCTTCGCGGGATCTTCCCCAGGCCCCGCCAAGCGCGATCCACCACTTGGAAGACCTCCTCCAAGAGCGCCAGGGCCGTGCGGTTGCCACCGGGGGCGACCACCCGTTCGTAGGCATTGGTCACCTCAGCCCGGCCTTCCTCCAGTTGCGTCACGCAGTCCAGGATGCCGCGCAGCAGGTCCACCGGTTCGAACCCGGTGACCACGATGGGAACGTGGTAGCGAGCTGTTAGCGGCAGGTATTCCGTCGTGCCCATGACGGCACATACATGGCCCGCAGCAAGGAAACCGTCAACTTGTGCCTTGCCGGACGCCAGTAGCATCTCCAGGGCCGGGGGCACCCGCACGTGGGAGACCAGCAGACTGAAGTTGCGCAATCCCAGCCGACGCGCTTCCCGCACCGCCAGGGCATTGGCGGGTGCCGTCGTCTCGAAGCCCACGGCGAAGAACACCACCTCCCGCTCAGGCAGGCGCGCGGCCAACTGGACGGCGTCCAGGGCCGAGTAGACGATCCGGACGTCCCCGCCGCGGGATTTCACCCGCAGCAGATCCTCTGCGGAACCCGGCACACGGAGCATGTCCCCGAACGAGCAGAACACCACGCCAGGCCGTTCGGCGATGGCCAGGGCCTTGTCGATGAAGGCCACCGGGGTCACGCAGACCGGGCAGCCGGGACCGTGGATCAGGCGGATGGCGGGGGGCAGCAGGCGGTCGATGCCGAAGCGCATGATGCTGTGGGTCTGCCCACCGCAGACCTCCATGAGGGTCCAGGGACGGGTCACCCGCCGCTGCAGGGCCTCCACCAGGGGCCGGACCGCCTCGCCATCCCGATACTCATCCAGGAACTTCATGGCGCTTCCTCCCCAGGCGGGTCCAACTGGGCCAGCGCCTCCCAGGTTCGGGCCGCCGCGGCCTCGTCGATGATCTCCAGGGCCGTCCCGGCGTGGACGATCACGTAGTCTCCGGTCCGGGCTTCGGGAACCAGGGCCAGACTGACCTGCTTCACCACCTCGCCGAAGGCCACATGGCCGAAGTGGAGGGGGGCTTCCCCCAGGTCCAGGATGCGTCCGGGAATGCCAAGGCACATGTCATTGCTCCAGGGGGATACGGGAGGCCGCCCAGGCCTGGCCGAGGGAGAGGGCGCCGTCGTTGGCGGGGAACCGGGCCGGCCGGAACACCCGGAACCCCGCCAAGGCCAGCCGTTCCTGGCAGAGCTTCGACAGCAGGGCATTTTGGAAACATCCCCCGGAGAGTACCACCTGCGGGTGCCCAGCGGCTTCAGCGAAGGCCAGGGCCAGGTTAGCCAGGGCGGCGTGGAACCGGAAGGCCATGGCCGACAGCTCTTCGCCCCGCCTGAGGTCATCGAGCAGGGCCCCGAGGAGGGGGGCGGGGTCCGCCTGGCCTTCCTTCAGAGGGAACGGATACGCCCCAGCTCCCCGCCCGCGCCGGGCCTGAAACTCCAGGGCCATGGCGGCCTGCCCCTCGAAGCCCGCCCCGCTGCGGATGCCCGCCAGGCTGGCCACGGCGTCGAACAGCCGGCCCACGCTGGAACACAGGGGCGAGTTGATACCGCGTTCCACGCTGCGGCAGAGCACGGCCAATTCCTCCCGGCTGAAGGCGGCGGCGGCCGGTGAGGGTTCACCAAGGATAGCCAGACAGAGGCCCAGAGCTGAGCGGCGGGGCTCCCGCACGGCCTGCTCGCCCCCGGGCAACGGGAACGGGCACAGGTGGCCGACGCGGCGGAAGCCGGTGTCGTCCACCTCCAGGGCCTCGCCGCCCCACACGGTGCCGTCGGGACCCCAGCCCGAGCCGTCCCAGGCCAACCCCAGCACGGGCCCCTGGAGGCCGTGCTCGGCCATGACGGCGGCTACGTGGGCATGGTGGTGCTGAACCCGCACGAGGGGCAGGCCCAGGCGGCGGGCCAGAGCTTCAGCCACACGGGTGCTGCCGTAATCAGGATGGAGGTCGCAGGCCAGGCGCTGCGGCGTCACCTCCAGAAAGGCCAGCAGGTCCGTCACGGTGCGCTCCAGCAAGGCCAGGCCCTGGGGGCTGTCCAGATCGCCCAGATGCTGGCTCACCACGGCCTGGCCCCCGACCAGGAGGGTCACGGTGGACTTCATATGGCCGCCCAGAGCCAGCACGGAGGGTCCCGTCATGGGCAGGGGCAGGGGCGCGAAACCCCGGGCCCGCCGGAGCAGGTGAAGGACACCTTCCTCCATTCGCCCCACTGAATCATCCAGCGGGCGCAGCACCGGACGATCATGGTGGAGGAACCCGTCGGCGATATCCCCGAGCCGGGCCAGGGCCTCGGCATTGCCGATGGCCATGGGCTCCTCCGAGCGGTTACCACTAGTGTAGACCAGCGGACCGCCGAAATCCCCCAGCAGCAGGCGGTGCAGGGGCGTATAGGGCAGGAAGGCGCCCAGGTCCGGGTTATCCGGAGCCACCGCCGCGGCCACCGGGGAACCTTCCCGGCGCGGCAACAGCAGGATCGGGGCTGCAGGTCCTTCCAGGACAGTCAGGTCGGTGGGGGCCACGACACAAGAAGTCTCCAGGCACTCCACATCGGGGAACATCACCGCGAAGGGTTTCTCCGCCCGCCCCTTCCGGTCCCGCAGCCGCTGGACCGCCGCCTGGGAGCTCGCGTCCACCAGCAGCTGATAGCCGCCCAGTCCCTTGACGGCGAGAATGCCGCCGCCCTTCAGCAGGTTCAGGGCCGCAACCAGGGCGGCCTCCGCCTCGGGCCCGGGGCCACCCGCCGGGCCGCAATAGCCCAACCTGGGACCACAGCGGGGACAGGCCACGGGCTGGGCGTGGTGGCGGCGGTCCAGGGGATTCTCGAACTCGGCACGGCAGTCCGGGCAGAGCGGGAAGGCTGCCATGGCAGTACGCGGGCGATCGTAGGGCAGGGCCGAGATGATCGAATACCGGGGACCGCAGGCCGTGCAGTTGGTGAAGGGATAGCGGTACCGGCGGGCGCCGGGATCCAGGATTTCCTGCCTGCATTCGGGGCAGAGGGCCAGGTCCGCGGGGATGGAAGGCCGGCGGTCCCCCTGGTTTTCGCTCGGCAGGATCTGGAATCCCAGCTCATCCGCCGCCTCGGGCAGAGGCTCGCAGGTCACGCTGTGGATGGCAGCCGCGCTGGGTGCCTCGGCCTGGAGCCGATGCAGAAATTCCTCCGAGCCAGGACCCGAACCCTGCACCTCGATCCGGAGTCCTTCCGGGCGGTTCTGCACCCAGCCCCCGAGACCGAGTTCGTGGGCAAGGCGATACACGAAGGGGCGGAAACCGACGCCCTGGACCACGCCCTGGACCTGGATGCGGAGGCGGGGCACGGGGTTCAGCGGGCCAGTGCCGCGCTCCGGGTCAGGATCCAGTCGATCCAGGCTTGCAGGCCCTCACCGCTGCGGGCGCTGGTACGGATCACCTCCAGGTTGGGATTCACCCGCTTGGCGAAGCCGAGACAGGCCTCCTCGTCGAACTCCACATAAGGGAGGAGGTCCACCTTGTTGAGCAGCATGAGGTCGGCGGCCGCGAACATGTCGGGGTACTTCAGTGGCTTGTCCTCGCCCTCCGTGACCGAAAGGATCACCACCTTGTGGTTCTCACCCAGATCGAAGGGCGCGGGGCAGACGAGGTTGCCCACATTCTCGATGAACACCAGGCTGCCCTCTCCGGGCGCCAAGTCGAGGATCGCGTGCTCGACCCCGTGGGCATCCAGGTGGCAGCCCTTGCCGGTGTTGATCTGGATGGCGGGGGCACCGGCGGCGCGGATGCGGTCGGCATCCCGGCTGGTCTGCTGATCGCCTTCCACCACCGCCACCGGGTGGGATCCCGCCAGCCGTTCGAGCGTGGCCACCAGCAGGCTGGTCTTGCCGGAGCCTGGGCTGGAGACCAGGTTCAGCGCCAGGATCCCCCGTTCCTGGAAGTGACGGCGGTTGCGGGCCGCGAAGGCGTCGTTCTTCTCCAGCAGGTTGCGCTCGAGCGAGACCCGGCGGAGGCGCCCGGTGGCCTCGCCGTTTGCGCGCGGGGCATGCGAGTGGTCTTCGCAACCACAGGTGGTGCACATGGGCTACTCCACATCCAGGGAAAGGATTGTCATTGTACGGCCGGCCACGATCTCCTGGGGCATCTGGCCACAGGCAGCGCAGGGTTCGTAGAAGACCAGGACTGGCGCCTCCTGGCCGCAGGCAGGGCAGCGGGCCCACCCTTCGGTCTCCTCGATGAGCAGTTCGGCCCCTTCGGCCACGGAATCCTGGGTGCCCACGTCGAAGGCGAAGCGCATGGCCTCCGGGTCCACGCCTGCCAGTCGGCCGATCTCCAGGGTGACCCGGGTGACCTGGTGAAACCCATCGAGGCGTGCCTGCTCCTCGATGATCTCCAGCATGCTGGCCATGAGGCTCATCTCGTGCATTCAGCCTTCCCTCGGAAACAATGGCCTGAGGATAGCGCGAGCTCGCGAGGCTGTCCGGCAGTGGCATCGACCCGCTTCCTGCTGGTCTAAGAAGCAAGGCTGTGGGCCATTCCGCCCCAGGAAAAGACGACTTGCCTGTCGTGATATCAATTCGAAATTCATGCGCTTGACAGAGGGATGAGACCTCGTAGCCTGGGATAAATACACACCCAGAAGGTCTTTTTTAAGACGCAGTCTCAACCAAGGCTTTTCTGCCGAGGAGGGAGCATGTCAGGTGCCAAGCACACCCTGTGGGCGGTGATGCGGGACAAGGGCTACAGCCGGCGGGACTTCATGCAGTTCTGCACCTTCGCGGCCGCGGCCGCGGGACTGGGTCCCGGCGCATCGGCCGCCGTGGCCAAGGCCTTCGAAAAGAAGGCCCGCCCCCCGGTCGTCTGGCTGCATTTTCAGGAGTGCACCTGCTGCAGCGAGTCCTTCATCCGGGCCTCGCATCCCATCGTGGCGGACGTGCTGCTGGACGCCATCTCCCTCGACTACTCGGAGACCCTGCAGGCCGCCGCTGGCCACCAGGCCGAAAAGTGCAAGGCCGACACCCTGAAAGCCTATGCCGGCAAGTACATCCTGCTGGTGGAAGGCTCCGTGCCCACCAAGGAAAACGGCGTCTACTGCACCATCGGCGGCCGCACGGCGGAGGATCTCCTCAAGGAAGCGGCAGCAGGTGCCGCGGCCATCGTGGCCTGGGGCAACTGCGCCTCCTACGGCTGTGTGCAGGCCGCCAAGCCGAACCCCACCGGGGCCACTCCCATCCAGAAACTGGTGAGCAAGCCGGTCATCAACGTGCCGGGCTGCCCGCCCATCGCCGACGTAATGGTGGCACTGGTCACGCACCTCCTGCTGTTCGGCCGGGCACCGGAGCTCGATGCTCAGGGCCGGCCGAAGGAATTCTATTCCAGGCGGGTCCATGACACCTGCTACCGGCGAGCCTACTTCGATGCCGGCATGTTCGTGGAATCCTTCGACGACGACCATGCCCGGAAAGGCTATTGCCTCTACAAGATGGGTTGCCGCGGGCCGGTCACCTACAACGCCTGTTCGGTCACCAAGTGGAACGAGGGCACCAGCTACCCGATCCAGTCCGGCCATGGCTGCCTGGGCTGCAGCGAGAACGGGTTCTGGGACAACGGCCCCTTCTACCGGCACTTGCCCTCTTTCCCGGGCTTCGGAATCGAATCGACCGCCGACTCGATCGGTGTGGCCCTAGGAGCCGCCGCTGCCGTCGGTGTGGCGGCCCATGCGGTCTCCACCAACATCCGGAAACGCAAGCTCATCCATGAGCAGGTGGCCGAAGACGTCAAGAACACATCGAAGAGCGAGAAGGTGGACTGATGAGCAACCGCATCGTCATTGATCCCGTCACCCGCATCGAAGGCCACCTCCGCATCGAGGCGGTGGTGGAAAACGGCGTCGTCAAGGACGCCTTCAGCGCCGGCACCATGGTCCGCGGCATCGAGAAGATCCTGAAGGGTCGCGATCCCAGAGACGCCTGGGCCTTCACCGAGCGCGTCTGCGGCGTCTGTACGACCGTGCATGCCTTGGCCAGCTGCCGCAGCGTCGAAGATGCCCTGGGCATCACGGTCCCCAAAAACGCCGAGCTGGTCCGCAATCTGATGTTCTGCGCCCAGTACGTGCAGGATCATGTGGTGCACTTTTACCACCTGCACGCCCTCGACTGGGTGGACGTAGTCAGCATGCTGAAGGCCGACCCCGTGGCGACCTCCAAACTGGCCCAGTCGCTCTCCCCCTGGCCCAAGTCCAATCCCGGCCACTTCGCCGCGGTGCAAAAGCGCCTCAAGTCCTTTGTGGAAAGCGGCCAACTGGGCATCTTCGCCAACGGCTACTGGGGGCACAAGGCCTACAAGCTGCCGCCGGAAGTGAACCTGCTGGCCGTCTCCCACTACCTCGACGCACTGGAATGGCAGAAGGAGTTGGTGAAAATCCACGCCATCTTCGGCGGCAAGAACCCCCACCCCAACTACCTCGTGGGTGGCGTCCCCTGCTCGTTCAATCTAGAAGAGCTGAACGCCATCAACACCGAGCGGCTCACCCATGTGGGCAGCCTCATCAACGACGCGATCACCTTCGTGGAGCAGGTCTACATTCCCGACCTCCTCGCGATTGCGAGCTTCTACAAGGACTGGGGCGCCATCGGCGGCGGGCTCCAGAACTACCTGGCCTACGGCGACCTGCCAACCAGGAGCTACGGGGATCCCTCCTCCTTCCTGCTTCCCAGAGGCGCGATCCTGAACCGGAACCTCAACGAAATCCACGAGGTGAACGGCAAGGACGCCAACGAGATCAAGGAATACATCAGCCACTCCTGGTATCAGTACAGCGGTGGCGACGGCGTCGGGCTCCACCCCTTCAAGGGCGAGACCGAATTCAATTACACCGGGCCAAAACCCCCGTATGAGCAGCTCGATGTGGGCGGGAAGTACTCCTGGCTGAAGACGCCGCGGTGGAAGGACCACGCCATGGAGGTGGGGCCGCTCTCCCGCATGCTGGTGGCCTATGCCAAGGGCAACACCGACGTGAAGGAACTGGTGGGCGTCGTGCTGAAGAAGCTCGACGTGCCGGTCACCGCCCTCTTCTCGACCCTCGGCCGGACAGCCGCCCGGGGCGTGGAGACCCAGGTGGTCGCCCACTGGATGAAGGGCTTCTTCGATGACCTGATCACCAACCTGAAGAACGGAGAAACGAAGACCTTCAACCCCATCCGCTGGGAACCGGACACCTGGCCCGCCACGGCCGAGGGGGTGGGCATGACCGAGGCACCTCGAGGTGCCCTGGCCCACTGGATCAGCATCAAGGACCGGGTCATCGACAACTATCAGCTGGTGGTGCCGAGCACCTGGAACGCCTCACCCCGTGATGCGAAGGGCCAGCGCTCCGCTTACGAAGAAGCCCTCATCGGCACGCCGGTGGCGAATGTAGAACAGCCGGTGGAGATCTTGAGGACCATCCACTCCTTCGATCCCTGCATCGCCTGCGCCGTCCACCTCTACGACCCCGAAGGCAAGCAGGTCCACCAGATCCAGTTCAGCTGAGGAGGTGCCCATGTCGTCGCCCTACCTCTACCGCCGCATCTATGTCTGGGAGCTGCCGGTCCGGGCTTTCCACTGGATCAACGCCCTGGCCATCACCACCTTGGGCCTCACCGGGCTGCTCCTGGGGAAACCCTTTTCCGTTGGCAATGCCCAGGAGGCCTCCTTCCAGTACTGGGTCGGTACCGTGCGGTTCATCCACTTCACCGCCGGGTATGTCTTTCTGTTCAACATGCTGGTCCGCACCTACTGGGGTTTCGCGGGCAACAAGTTCGCCCGCTGGAGCACCTTCATCCCCACCACCCGGGCCGCCTTCCAGGAGATCGTCGAGGTGTTGAAGATCGACATTCTCCAGATGAGAGTGAAGGGCAGCATCCACATCGGCCACAACCGGCTGGCCGGGCTGATCTACTTCATCACCACCTTCATCTTCTTCTTCCAGGCCCTGACGGGCTTTGCCCTTTACGGCCCCATGAGCCGCACCATCCTGGGGAAGTTGGCCGCCTGGGTCGTCCCCCTCATGGGCGGCGAAATGGCGGTTCGCCAGTGGCACCACACCATGCTCTGGTTCTACGTGCTCTTCACACTGGTGCATGTCTACCTGGTCTTCTACCACGACTACGTGGAAGGACGAGGCACCACCTCCTCGATGGTGGGTGGCTGGAAGTTTGAGCGGGAAGACCGGCTTGACCCTTGACCGCTCCGTAAGCTCTAAATCCCGCATCCTGATCCTCGGCATCGGCAACACCCTCCTTGGTGACGAAGGGGTCGGTGTGGCCGTCATCGACCATCTGAAAACCCTGGGAAACATCCCTGGCGACGTGGAACTCCTGGATGGGGGAACGGGCAGCATGGTGCTGCTCGAACCCATGCGGGAGGCCCGTCGCATGATCCTGGTGGATGCCACTGCGGACGGTTCCCCGCCCGGTACGATCCATCGCCTGGTCCCGCGCTTCTCCACGGACTTTCCGCCCAGCCTCACGGCCCACGACATTGGCCTCCGCGACCTGCTGGACACCTTCTATCTGCTGGGCGAAACGCCGGAAGTCGTGCTCTACGCCATCTCCATCCGGTTTCCCCAGGAGATCAACTTTGGGCTGAGCGCCGAAGCCGCGGCCGCCGTGCCCCGGGTGGCCGATCAGATCCGGCTCGAGTTGGGCTTTTAGAGGTTCTCGAGCAGCTTCCGGGCGTCCACGCAGATGGGGCAAAGGCAGATGGAACGGGAGGAGGATTTGGCGTGCTCCATCAAGAACCGGCGCACCAAGGCTATCAGCTTCGCATTCGAGATGGGATCCGATGACACGGTGGCTCCATGGTTGGGTCGGCTGCCTTGGAGGGAGGGGCGCACCCCAGCGGAAGGCAGTTGATGCCGATTAAGCGTGGAAGTGCAGCGTGGATGCCAAACCATGGCCGGGGACCCACCCCATCTCATCGACAGGAAGGTGCGTGCTCTACACTGAAGGCCGCTCGCAAGGATTCAGGGTGACGAACAAATACAGCGATTTTCGGGTCACCATGAACCCGGCCGCGCCCGGACAAGTGTCCATGGCCCGGGGCAAGGGGGCCGTCGCCTCCGCTTCCCGGCAGGCGTCGGAGCTGGCCATCCAGGTGCTGCAGGGCGGCGGCAATGCCTTTGATGCTGCCTTCGCCACAGCCTTTTCCCTCTGCATCTACCACCCCCAGGCGGGCAATCTCGGTGGCGGGGGGTACCTCCTTTTCCAGGAAAGAGGGGGGCAGCCCAAGGTTTTCAACTACCGGGAGCAGGCCCCCAGTGGCGCCTCACGCGAAGCCTTCCTGTTGGCGGATGGCACACCGGATCCAGACAAGACGGCCTTCGGGCCAAGGTCCGTCTGCGTGCCCGGTACGGTCAAGGCTTTCTTTGAACTCCAGAAGCGCCATGGCGCCTTGCAGGCCAAGGATCTCCTGCTTGCGGTAGCCCAGCTGGCCGAGCAGGGGGCGACCCTCACCCAGTACGAAGCGAATTGCCTCAACCGCCTTGGCCCCAGGCTCGCGGCATCGCCCGAGGCCAGGCGGATCTACGTCCGCGCGGAGCCGTTCCGGGCCGGCGATCTCCTGCCCAATCCCGCCCTTGCCAAGACCCTCACCCTCCTGGCCCAGGAAGGTGAACGGGCCTTCTACCGGGGCCGGATCGCCGAGCAGATGGTAGCTGATCTGCAGGGCAACGGCGGGTTCATGACGGCGGAAGATCTTGCTGCATACGAGCTTCGGGATGTGCCCCCCATCCACATGGAAATCGCAGGCCGACAGGTCTGGACCGTGCCCCCGGAAGGCGGCGGCGCCATGGTCCTGGAGATCCTGGGCATCCTGGATCGAGCGGCCTTCAAGCGCTGGGCGTATGGCAGTCCTGATTACTATCACCATCTGGCGCAGGCCTCCAAGCTGGCCTTCATCGACCGCATGGACTACCTGGGGGATGTCCCCCTCGGAGCCCCGTATCAACGACTCCTCACACGGGAGAACACCGATCGGCTCTTCGGACTCATCGACCCTGCACGGGACACTCCCACAGAACGCCTGGCGACCAGGAACCGCGAGCCGAAGGCATCAGGAAAGAACACCACCCACTTCGCCATCATGGACGCCGAGGGCAACGCGGTCTCCAACTCCTACACCATGAACCTCCGCTACGGTTCGAAATGGGCCGTGGCCGGAGCCGGGTTCCTGCTCAACGGCAGCATTGATTCCTTTTCCTTCGTCGAGGGGAAAGAGAACTACTTCGGCGTCCGCGGCAGCGGACCCAACCTCTTCGCCCCGGGCAAGCGCCCCGCCAGCAACATGGCCCCCGTAATCGTGACTTCGGACGGTGCCGTGGACATGCTGCTGGGAACGCCCGGGGGACCCACCATTCCCACCACCCTGGCACACATCCTCATGGCCACGCTGATTCATGGAGAGGACCCGGCTCCTTTGATCCGCGCCAGCCGCCTGCACCACCAGGGCTGGCCTGACGTTCTTTCCCACGAACCCGGCTTTGACCGGCCCGAACTGCTCACCGCCCTAGCCGGAATGGGCTACACCCTCAAGGACAAGCAGGAACTCATATCCGATGTGCAGGGCCTCTTCAGGAGAGGCGACCAGCTCCTGGCCGTCAGCGACTACCGCCGGGAAGGGCAGGCCATGGCGTATCCTGATGAACATGGCTAACCCCTCTGGTCGCAAACCACCCGCTCCGAAAACCAAGTCAGGCAAGCCAACGACTGAAGCGCCCAAACGTTCGTCCCAACCGTCCCTCCGCTTCCACTTCTCCGAAGACCTGCACCGGAGGACCTGCTCTGTGCTCGACGCAGTAGAACGGGCCAAGGATCCTGTCTCGCAGCGCGAGGCTGTCGCAGAAGTGGTCGTGGAACTGACCGACAGTGGCCTGGACGCCTACTTCATGGAACCCCTCAAGCTCGCCAACACCGGCTTCCTCGTGCAGCAGTCGGCATCTCTGGGCATGGCAGGGGCCAGAAAGGTCATGGGTTCTGTCATCCGCAACATCATCGGACGCATGGATGGCCCTCAGTTGCTTTCCGTGTGTGGCTCCATCCGCAAGTTCATGGCCTGAGTTCTTCCAACCTCAACCGTGAATATTTCAGGCGGAGACCGCCTGGCAGCACCAAACTTCGGCCCACCGGTCCTCCACCTTTCCCTTGACCGCGTTGACGAACTGGATGTCCATTTTCGTCATGTGGATCATTAGCCAATCGACCAGGGCTGTGCTCAATTCGGTTGCCCTGGCCCTGGTTGGATCACGCTTGTACTGCGACCTGTAGCTGGCAACCTGCTCCAGAAATTGATGATGTTCAGTCCGGCACTCCGAAGCCCCCGGGTGATCGACAGCTACCATCAGGGTTTCTTCTTCCCTGAGGTGAGTGAGGATGTCTCCAAAAAGAGCGTCCAGGGCAAGGGGGATCTGTTTCTCGCCTCCTTCCGAGTGGATGGCCTCGTGCAGCCGGTTCATCGCATTGAATAGATTCCAGTGCCGAAGATCGAGGCTCGGAATCCCGACCTCGTACCATTCGCTCCACTTTACGACTGTCATGGTGAATCTCTCAGAATGAGCGGCGTGACCCGCCTGGTGAGACAACCCATCCCCCTGGCTCACCCTTCACGGTCAGCCTGCTATGGACTGCCGACCCAGAGGGGTGAGGATGATGGCCTGATCCCGGCCTCTTGCCAGCAGGCCCTGCTTCACCAGGCGGGAAACGACTTCAGGGTTGCCGGGTGAGATGCAGTCCCCCTGGGCGATCACAAGGGCTGGCAAGTACCTGCTCGCTTCGGAAAAGAACATGCGTCCATGCCCGGAACGCACCGTGGAACATAGAACCTCTAGTGTAGTGCGCTCAAAATAGTGGGACCTTTGTTTGAGTCACCGCACTTGATACTGAGAGGTATCGAGTGCGGGATTTTGTGCGAATCGAACTGACCACCATCGAGCGTGAGCGCCTGGAAAGCACGGCGAGGAGTCG
>CAIQPH010000127.1 GCA_903873655.1 uncultured Holophagaceae bacterium
CCGGGGGGCAGCCTCAGCTGGACCGATATCGGTGTGGCGCTCTACTACCACGAGATGACGGTGTTCCCCGAGGATCCCGCCAACCCGGCCCGGGACCGCTTCGTGCTCTCCAAGGGCCATGCCTGCCCCACCCAGTACGCCATCCTCGCGGACCAGGGTTTCTTTCCCAGGGCCTGGCTGGAGACCTTCCGCCAGTACCCGACCAGGCTCCAGGGCCACGCGGAGAACCACTACACACCGGGCGTCGAAGTTACCACCGGCAGCCTGGGCCAGGGCTTGCCTCAGGCCGTGGGCATCGCCATCGGCCTGAAGGTGCAGAAGTCGGACAGTCGCGTCTACTGCGTGGTGGGCGATGGTGAAAGCCAGGAGGGCGTGATCTGGGAGGCGGCCATGGCCGGACCCCACCACAAGCTCGACAACCTCTGCGTCTTCCATGACCTGAACGGGTTGCAGATCGACGGCGAGGTGAAGAAAGTCATGAACATCAACCCCGTGCCCGACAAATGGCGCGCCTTCGGATGGGCTGTGAGGGAGATCGACGGCCACGACTTCACCCAGATCCTGGAGGCCCTGGCCTGGGCGCGCACGGTGAAAGGCCAGCCCACGATGATCTGCGCCCGTACAGTGAAGGGCAAGGGCGTGAGCTTCATGGAGAACCAGGCTGGCTGGCACGGCGTGCCCCCCAAGACCGAAGAGTACGAAAAGGCCCTGGCCGAGCTGGCAGATTGACCATAGACATCGGACGGCGCAGGCGCCGCTCGATGAGGACTGAAGACTGAGGACTGAGGACTGAATGGAAGCCCTGCGACACAGTTTCGAACAGCAGCTGGCGGCGGCGCTGCCCGGCGTGGAGATCACGCTGGAGCGGCCCAAATCCGGCGAGTTGGGCGATCTGGCCTTCCCCTGCTTCCGCGCCGCCAAGCAGCTGGGGAAGAACCCCGCGCAGCTATCGCAGGAGCTGGTGGGGGCCATTGCCGTCGAAGGCGCGACCCTGGTATCCACAGGCCCTTACCTAAACCTGAAGCTGGCGCCGGAAACCCGGGCCAGGGCTGTTCTGGGAGCCATCCTCGAAGCCCCGGCGGAACGCCCCTACGGTTCCCGTCCGGCCAACGGCCTGAAAGTGATCGTCGAGTACAGCTCACCCAATATCGCGAAGCTCTTCACCATCGGCCACCTGCGCTCGACCATGATCGGCCACGCCCTGGCCCAGGCCCACCAGTTCCTGGGCTACCAGGTCACCCGCCTCAACCATCTGGGCGACTGGGGCACCCAGTTCGGCACCCTGTTGGCGGCCTACACCCGCTGGGCCCAGGATGGGAATGCCGACCTAGAACAGGACTTCGACTGGGCCGAGCCCGCCCCAGACAAGCGCCGCACACCGCTGTTCCGGCTTTTCCAGCTCTATGTGCGCTTTCACGCCGAGGAGGAGCAGGACCCGGCCATGCGCGATGAGGCGCGGGGCTGGTTCAAGCGGCTGGAGGCGGGCGATGCAGAAGCCCGGCGCCTCTGGGGATGGTTCCGGGAGATCTCCCTGCGGGAATTCCAGCGCGTCTACGATCGCCTGGGCGTGAGCTTCGATACCCTGGCCGAGGGCGAGGCCTTCTACGAAGATCAGCTGGTCCCAACCATGCAGCGGCTCGAGGCTGCTGGCCTGCTGGTGGAGGGCGAGAAGGGCGCCCGCATCATCAACCTAGAGGATGTGGGCATCAGCACGCCCTGCCTCGTCCAGAAGGGCGATGGCACCAGCATCTACGCCACCCGCGACCTGGCGGCGGCACTGTATCGGAAAGAGGCCTACGGCTTCGATCGCTGCCTCTACGTGGTGGGTACGGATCAGGTGCTGCACTTCCAGCAGATCTTCGCGGTGCTGGACAAGCTGGATCCCTGGTTCAAGGGGCGCATGCTGCATACACCCTTCGGCATGGTGAAGCTGCCGGAAGGGAAGATGAGCACCCGCAAGGGGAACGTCATTTTCCTAGAGGATGTGCTGGACGAAGCCCAGGAGCGGGTTGCCGCCATCATCGAGGAGAAGAACCCCGGCCTGAAGGACAAGGCCGCCGTGGCCGAGCTGCTGGGCATGGGCGCGGTGGTGTTCTTCGATGCCATGAACGACCGGGTGAAGCCCATCACCTTCACCTGGGATCGCGTCATCGCCCTGGATGGGGACACGGGCCC
>CAIQPH010000128.1 GCA_903873655.1 uncultured Holophagaceae bacterium
CCGTGGAGGCCGCGATGGTGCCCATGTTGGACGACATCTGCTCCACGGCCGCGCCCACGGTTCGCAGGTTCGCCGTCACCTCTTCGGTGGCCGAGGCCACCGTGTTGGCGTTGGCACTCATCTCCGCCACACCGGCTGCCATGTTCTTCACATTGGCGGAGGCCTGCTCCGTCGCGGCGGAGGCCGTGTTGGCCTGCTGGGTCATCTGCTCCGCGCTCTGGGTCATGGTGGTCGAGGTCGCGGTCAGCTCGTCGGCGGAACTGGCCAGGGTGTTCGAAACGCCGCTGATCTCGGTCAGGGTCTGCGCCAGCTTGGAGGCGCTGTTGTTCACGGCATTCCGGAGGTTCTGGAGGTCCCCCTTGTAGTCGGCGGTGATCCGCGCCGTGAGGTCGCCCTGTTCCATGGCTCCCATCACCCGCATGACTTCGTTGATGGGGCCGATGACGCCGTCCAGGGTGTCGTTGAAGCCCTGCACGATCTTGCCATAGTCGCCGTGGAAGCGTTCAACGTCGCCACGGGTACTCAGCCGCCCTTCCTCCGCGGCGAGGCTGACCCGGGCAGTCTCCTCCGCCATCCCTCTCAGCACCTCGGTCACGCGGATCATGTTCCGCGAGAGCAAGTCTTTCTCCCCTTTCGGCGTGATGCGGGCCTGGAGGTCCCCCTCTGCGATCTCTCCTGCAGTCAGGGCGATCCCCTTGATGTAGTCCAGCATGGACCGGAAGGAATCCGCCAGGACTCCTAGCTCGTCCTTAGAGTGATGGGTCAGCGTTTGGTTCACCTCCCCCTGGGCGATCAGGGCGGAGGCCCGGGAAATCTCCCCCAGGGGCCTGGTGATCCGCCGAAGCAGCAGGATGATCGAACTGCCCACCAGGACAATGATCAGCATGTTGAACAGGAGGAGGTTGCGTTTGGCGGCCCCGGCCTCCTGGATATCCCGGTCGGCCCAGGGTTCCAGCCCCATGTAGCCGAGGTGATCCCCTGCCTTGAGGTCCGCATGACACGCCAGGCAGGCGGTTTCCGCCAGGATGGGCACCAGGGTCCTGGAATAGGGTTTGCCACCCTCATCGAGAAGACCGAACGTGCTGCGGCTCCCTTGCTTGATGAGGGCGACTTCCTCGGCGGCATACGGTTTCTCGACCATCCCCTTATCGGAGGCGACGAAGACCTTGCCGTTGGCTCTGAGCACGAAGGCTTTGCGGACTGTCCCCGAGTCCCCCACCTTGGCAGTCATGGCCTGGGCGCCCTCGTTGTCGCCCTTGAGCATCGCGTTGTGCAGGGCCGCGGTCATCACCGCAGCCAAGGTCTGTCCGGCATCGTCAAGGCGGCGGTTCGTCTGCTGGTCCATCTGGCGCCATTGGATGGCCATGGCAACGCCGAAGACCAGCACCAATCCGCCGAGAATAAGCGGCAAGGACTTCCCCAGGATCGTGTTTCTGCCCATTGGAACCCTCCTTGTCCAGATTCTGTATCGTGCTTCAGCAGTATCTTCCTTTCCCAAGAACCAAACCATAGCTCTCATTGCTTGCTGGGGAGATCCTCATCCCCGTCCTTCAAGCATATGGAAAAGGTCTGAGTCTTCAGCCGTGATGCGGTTTGAGACCGCCAGGATGATCTGCTTCGAGTCCTCGATAAAGGTGATCGGCGTCCCTTGGATCTTGTCTGCAGAAGAGTACTTGGCCAGGTAGCTCTTGAAGGCCGTCACCAGGTCACCCATCTCATCCTGGCAAGCCTTGGCTTTGGTCTGTACGAGTGGATCCCCGTGGGCCAGGAGTTCTGGGTAGAGTTCGGTATCCTCCAAATACAAATGAACGATAAGCGCTGAAGAAATTTTGGAGAGGAGACTTCGAATCTGGGCTACATTTGCCGCCACGGACGAATCAACCAGGAGCGTTTGCAGATCCGTGAACATGGCCATCAGTTTCTGATGCTGGATTCGATAGATGCCCGTATTGATCATGGCCAGGTGCTGTCCTTGAGATGGTTGGAAACAAGGCCAGGGGGCTCCGTCTGGAGACCCCTGGCCCCATGTTGACTACAGCCTGAAGCGGGACACGGACTGCTGCAGTTTCTCAGCGAGGCGGGCCAGTTCCTTGGAAGCCATGTTGGTATCGCCGGCGCCACGGGTGGTGTCCTTGGCGGCGGTGCTGACATGGGCCACATTGCGCGACACGTCATTCATCCCCTTGGAGGCCTCTCCGGCATTCTTGGCGACATCCCCGGCGCCAGTGGCCAGCTGATTGATGTTGCGGGAGATGTCGGTGACGCCCTTCACGGCCTCCTGGACGTTGCGGGACACTTCGTTGGTGCCCGCGGCGGCCTGCTGGACGTTCTTGGACACTTCCGAGGCTCCGCGGGCGGCGAAACCCACATTCTTGGAAATCTCATTCGTGGTGGCCGTCTGCTCCTCCACCGAAGCCGCGATGCTGCCGGAAATCGCGTTGATCTCGCCGATGACCTGGACGATCTCCTCGATGGCCTTCACGGCCTGCCTCGTGTTGCCCTGCATGTTCTCGACTTGGGCCCGGATCTCCTCGGTGGCGCTGGCGGTCTGCTTGGCCAGTTCCTTCACCTCGTTGGCCACCACCGCGAAGCCCTTGCCCGCCTCGCCCGCGCTGGCGGCCTCGATGGTCGCGTTCAACGCCAGCAGGTTGGTCTGGGCCGCGATGCCCTTGATCATGTCCACCACCTTGCCGATCTCCTGGGCGCTCTTGCCCAGCTTGTTCACGGTCTCGGCCGTGTTGGCCGCGCTCCTGGAAGCCTTCCCGGCGACGGTGGCCGCCTGGCCTGAATTATTCGAGACTTCGTGGAGGCTCACGCTCATTTCCTCGATGGCCGTGGCCACCGTATTGACAGAACTGGTCATCTGCTCCGTGGAGGCCGCGATGGTGCCCATGTTGGACGACATCTGCTCCACGGCCGCGCCCACGGTTCGCAGGTTCGCCGTCACCTCTTCGGTGGCTGAGGCCACCGTGTTGGCGTTGGCGCTCATCTCCTCCACGCCGGCCGCCATGTTCTTCACATTGGCGGAGGCCTGCTCGGTCCCGGCGGCGGCCGTGTTGGCCTGCTGGGTCATCTGCTCCGCGCTCTGGGCCATGGTGGTCGAGGTCGCGGTCAGCTCGTCGGCGGACCTGGCCAGGGTGTTCGAAACGCCGCTGATCTCGGTCAGGGTCTGCGCCAGCTTGGAGGCGCTGTTGTTCACGGCATTCCGGAGGTTCTGGAGATCACCCTTGTAGTCAGCGGTGATCCGCGCCGTGAGGTCGCCCTGTTCCATGGCGCCCATGACCCGCATGACCTCGTTGATGGGTCCGATGACGCCGTCCAGGGTGTCGTTGACGCCCTGCACGATCTTCCGGTAGTCACCCTGATGCTTGGCGGCATCGGCCCGAGTGCCGAGTCTGCCGTCCACGGCGGCCTGCGCCAGCATGGAGGCATCCGTGACCAGGGCGCGAATGGCGGTGGAGGCCTGGATCAGAGCCGGGCCGATCTCGTCCTGGTTGTCCTTGGGGCGGACCTCGGTGCTCACATCGCCAGCGGCGATCTTCTTGAGCGTACCCACGGTATTGACCTGCAGATCCTCGGAGAACTCGTCCATGGCGCGGGCCAGGATACCGATCTCGTCCTGGCGCAGCATCTTCAGGCGGCTGTTCAAGTGCCCCTTGGCCATCTCGTTCATCATCTCCACGCCCTTGGCCAGCGGCTGGGCGATGGACCGCGAGATGATGATGCCCAGCGCCGCGGCGAGCAGGGCCGCGACAGCCATCATGAGGTACATGGCCTTCTTGGTTGCCTCATAACTGACCTTGTTGTTGTCGCTATAATCCTTGGCCACCTTGACCTTGCGACCACTCATTTCCTCAAAGATTTTGTTCTGTTCCTGTTGCAGCTTGTCCACCTCGCCGTAGGCCAGGCTGTCGGCTTCGGCCTTCTTCCCTGCCTTGACCAGGGCTCGGATCCTGCGGTTGCCATCCTGGATCGAGGCCGTGTTTTCCTTGTAGCGCTTCCATAGGGTCCTTCCAGTCTCCGTCACGATCGTCTTCTCGAAGGACTCTTCCGCCTTGGTCCGTTCAGCAGTGCGATCCTGGATCCGTTTTTCATAGGCTTCGGAATTTTTACCGAGCATGATGTCTCGCACGTTGGCCCGGATCCTGTAGGTAGCATTGGAGACTTCCATCCAGTCTGCGAGGGGGACCACCCCGTTCTGGTAGAGCAGAAGGTCTGCTGCACTGGCCTCCTGCATCTTGTTAATGGCAAAGATGCCGAGGATGACTGAAAGGGCGGCGGTGATGAGGAAGGCCGCGATGAGTTTGGGTCCCATCTTGATGTTGTCGAGGAAGCGCATGGCAACTCTCCTGGTGTCGGGTGTAGCCGGTGAAAGGGGGTTAAGGGAAGGTTCTGAAGAGGTCGGGGTGGAGATGGGGGGTCGTCACATGGCTAGCCGCTGGAGAGCAGTTCCTGGACGTTCAGCAGGACCAGCAGCCCCGCGTCGGTCTTGAGGACGCCCGAGAGGAAGCGCTCTTCGGCGTCCGTAAGGTTGGCGGGGGGCGCCTCGGCGCGGGAGGCTTCCGCCTCCACCACGTCGCCGATGGCATCCACCAGCAGGCCCATCAGGTCCTGGGTGCCCCCCTGGTTCCGTCCATTCGACTGGGCAGCGTTGGCACCATGCTTGAGGATCACGATATGGCTGGAGTCCTTGACTGGCAGCGGCGCGTGGCCCAGGCGGACGGACAGGTCGAGGATGGTCACGATCTGGCCCCGGAGGTTGATGAGGCCGCGGATATGGGCTTCGGAGCGGGGCACCGAGGTGATGTTGAAGACGCGGATGATTTCGCGCACCCCGAGAATGTCGAGTCCGAAGAGGCGCTCGCCGACGTTGAAGGTTGCGTACTGGCTCATGCGACACCTCCCGACCGCCGGGTGACGTAGCAGGCTCCGGTGGAGCCTGCGGAGTCGGGCCCCGGCGAGGAGGGAATCACGACCGTGAGTGCGTTTCCATTAAGGCTCGCGCTCATGCGACACCTCCCATGAGACCCGCCGCCTTGAGCAGACTCACGGGGTCGATGAACAAGGTCAGGTGGTCCTGCACCACGGCGGAGCCGAGCAGCCCCGGCCCGGCGAACTCAACGGCCTTGAGTTCCACTTCCACATCTAGCGCATCGAGGATCTGGGAGATCAGGATGCCAGCGGGCGGACGGGCCGTGGAACTCTGCCCAGGAATCTTGGGAATCACCAGGAAGAACTCCTCCAGATCCGCTTTCAGCGGGCGGACCGCCAGGTGCCGATCCAGGCGCAGCAGAGGCAGGCCTTCACCGCGGTACTCGATGTACTCCCGGTCCCCGATCAGCTCGACCTTGTCCCTAGAGATGCGCTCCAGGCGCAGGACATGATCCTGGGGCACAGTGAACCGCTCGCCTGCGGCGGCCTCGAAGAGGATCACCGACCTTCGGCGCGAGGCCTTGAGGGCGGCGTGGGCCTTCTCTTCCTCGGCCCGCCGAATCTCCTCGGCCTGCAGGTCGGTGAAGTGCAGATTCGCGGCACTGGCGAGACCGCCCCCATCGAGAATCATGATCACCCGGCCGTCGCCAAGGATCGTGGCCCCGCTGAAACACTTGGTGCCCTGGATGAAGCCCGACAGCGGCTTGACCACGATCTCCTCGATGTCGAATAGCTCGTCCACGATGACGCCGTAGTGGTTCTTGCCCACGCGGAGCACGATGATGTTGTGGTCCGTGCGCCAGTCGGTGCGCCGGTCCCCGTCGCGTTCCGTAGCGCCAGCAAGCACCTCGGGCAGCTCCCCGCGCCGATCCGCGAGGGACTCCCGGCGGTCCGCCTTGGGTTCACCCGTGGCGGGATCGTGGAAGATGCGCTGGATTCCCAGGACATCCGCCAGGCGCACCAGGGGCAGCAGCTTGTCCCGGAGCCGCAGGACCAGGGCGCCCTGCACCTGCTCGATGCGCTGGGTAACTTCGGAGGCCTTGACCCAGACGAACTCCATGACGTTCACCTGGGGAATGGCGAAGCGGTGGTCGGCGACCCCCACGATCATGGAAGGGATGATGGCCAGGGTCAGGGGAAGACGCAGGCGCACCGTGGTCCCCATGCCCAGTTCCGTCTCCACCTCCACGTGGCCGCCGAGCTTCTCGACATTGGTGCGCACCACATCCATGCCCACACCGCGGCCTGAAATCTCGGAGACCTTCTCGGCCATGGAGAAGCCCGGCGCGAAGACCAGGTGGACCATCTCCCGCTCGGTCATTTCCGCGGCCTGG
This sequence comes from uncultured Holophagaceae bacterium, assembly GCA_903873655.1. GTDB lineage: Bacteria > Acidobacteriota > Holophagae > Holophagales > Holophagaceae > Geothrix. The sequence continues at coordinate 6,267 of CAIQPH010000128.1, forward strand.
GCCTTGGTGACAAGACCCTTGGCCACCGCCTTGGCGAGCACCTTCTTGGCATCGATGCCCCGACCATCGTCGTGCACCGCGATGTTGATCTGGCCCCCTTCGTGGAAGGCATGCAGGTGGATGGTGCCCGAGGGATCCTTGCGCGCCTTCTTCCGCTCCGCAGGTGTTTCGATGGCGTGGTCGGCGCAGTTCCGGATGATGTGCGTAAGCGGGTCCACCAGCATTTCCACGATGGACTTGTCCAGCTCGACCTCGGCACCCTCGATCACGACCTCGATCTGCTTGTTCAGCTGGCGGCTCATGTCCCGGATGATGCGGGGGAAGCGGCTGAACACCGTGCCGATGGGCTGCATGCGGGTCTGCATGATCCCTTCCTGCATTTCGGTGGTGACCTGGTTGACGTTCTGCAGGATGGCGCCCAGGCCCGGGATCTCCTGCTGGTAGTCGGTGATAGCCCGCACCAGCTGATTCCGCCCCAGCACCAGCTCCCCCGCCAGGTTCATCAGGTTCGTGAGCAGGTCCACCCGCACCCGCAGGGTCTCGTTGCCGCTCTCCTTGGCCGCCTCGCGAGGGCCCTTCTCTTCGGCCGGAAGCTCCACGACCGCCTCGGCTTCCGGTTCCGGCCCAGGCTGCTCGGGCTGGGCCACGGGGCTCGACTCCACCGCGGGTTGGGCGGCAGCCTGGGCCTGGGCTTTGACCTCCTTCCGGAGTGCGTCGACTTCCAGCACCTTGATCTGCTCCGCTGGCAGCTTCAGCCCCAGGGCCGCGAGCTCGGGCTCCAGCACCGTGGCGAACAGCAGGGTCACGGGCAGATCCTGCTCGAGGCAGTGCTCCAGATCGGCGACGGCCTCGATGTCGATGAAGGCGTACAGGCAGATGCCCACGGACAGCGCCTGGTTGAGGAAGGCCAGTGGCGTGAGCCCCTGGTCCTTGATGTCCTTGTGCAGGAAGGCGGTGGCCCGGAACAGGTTCATGCCCCGGCGCAGGGCCGACCGGACGCTCTCCGCGTCGAGGTCAAAGTCCCGCTCACCGCCCTTTTCGTGGCCCTTCACGGTCTCGCCCACCTTCAGGCCCTGGCCGTTCAGGATGGCCTCCAGCAAGGCCAGCTCCTTGGCGTAGGGCACGGTGTCGCTGGCCTGGATGTCATCGAGCATGGCCTTGAGGCGGTCCAGGCTGGCGAAGACCACGTCCATGAGCTCGGCCGACACCTTGAGCTTGCCGTCCCGCACCTGCATGAGGACGCCTTCCATGGCGTGACTCAGCTTCTTGAGCGCTTCGAAGGCGAAGAAACCGGCGCCGCCCTTGATGGAATGGATGGCCCGGAAAACCCGGTTGATGACCTCGGAACTGACCTTCGCCCCTTCCTGTTCCATGCGGAGCAGGTCCGGCTCGATGGTCGCCAGATGTTCGCGGCTTTCGGCCACGAAGTCGGAAATGATGCTCTCGTCGGCGAAGCTACTCACGGGTGGCCTCCGCGATGGGGAAGAACTTGTGCAGGTTGAAGAGCTTGAACACGCGCATGAGATCCGGGCTTGCCCCTTCCACCGAGAAGGCGAGTTTCTTGTTCTGGCAGCTCTTGAACAACCCGAGCACCAGGGTGATACCCAGCGAGTCGATCTGCTTGGTGGCGGTCAGCACCAGCACCACCGGTGTCTGCGCATCTTCGACCGCCTTGAGGATGTCCTTGCGCAGGACCCGCACAGTACTCGCCACCAGGTCGCCGTTCGGATCGAGCCGCAAGGCGCCGTTGGTGCTCTGAATATTCATCGTGGATTTCGCCGTTGCCATGTCATTCCTCCCAGCTGAAAGTGATGGTCAAGTTGCCGCCCTGCATGGCCACGGAACTCCCGTAGTGGCGCAGGATGGGAATCCCGCGACCCCGTTCGGACATGGGGTCGGTCGGGGGTTGCAGGGCTTCCAAATCGAACCCGAGGCCCTCGTCCAGGACTTCGAGGATGAGGCGGGGCGGGGCTTGCTCCCAGCGGCCATAGAGCCCGATCCGGGCGTCCGCTCTGCCCTGGTTGCCGTGGAGCAGGGCGTTGGTAAGCGCCTCCCGGGCGGCCGTGAGGATGTCGAAGCGACGCGACTGTGTGAGCGGGATGCCGCGGGGGACCCTGCCGAGGTAGTCCTTCAGCCGCAGGATGGCCTGGTCGATGGCCCCGTCATCAGAAGGGAAGCTCAGCCTGAGGGATCCCGCTTCGGGCGGTGGCTGCTCGAACCCGACGGCGAGCAGATCGTCTTCCAGGCCTGCTTCCGGGAGAGTCCGGGCGATGCCCGCCAGGATCGTCACCGCTTCCTGGACGAGGACGTCGCCCATCTCGCTCCACAGGTTCAGGGCCATCTCCTCCATGCAGTCCCCGGCGCGGTTATGGGCGTCGAAGAAACCGTCGGTGGCGAAGAACACCCGCTCGCCAGCTTCCAGCAGCAGCACCTTCTCCTCGACCAGGGGCTCCTCGAAGGCCCCCAGGGGTGTGCCATTGATGGCAATCCGAAGCCTTCGAGAGAGTCCGCCGCAGAGGCCGTGCGGCAGCCCTGCATTCAGCACATGCAGGTGGCCGGTCCTGGGCTTCCAGTTGCCGAGGATGGCGCATACGGGCACTTCCGAGAAGGGCCCGTCCAGGATGCCGCGGTTCAGGCGCCGGGCCAGGTCGCTGAGGTCAGTGAACTCGGAAACCTGGCTGGAGAGTAGGCCGAGGAAGGCAGCCACGGCGTAGGAGCTGATCACGGAGTGTCCCGCCACATCAGCCAGGATGAAGAGGATCGAACCATCCGGCTGCTTGTAGCACCAGAACACGTCGCCCCCCGCGTCGGTGAGGGACTGGTGCGCCGAATAGATGGGCAGGTCCTTCTCGGGCTTGGCGATGAGGGCGCGCTGCGCCGTCCTGACAGCCTCGGCGGTTTCTTCCGAGCGCTGCCTGAGGCTCAGGCCCGCGACTTGACGCTCGACACACCCGACGAGGGCCTCTGAATCGAAGGGTTTGGCGAGGAACTCGCTCACATGGAGGTTCAGGGCGGCTTTCATCGCCTGCACGTCCTCGGAGGAGGAGAGGAGGACCACGGGAATCTCGGGATCGACCTCGCGGATGCGCTCCACCAGGCGGATGCCATCCATGCGCGGCATGACAACATCCGAAAGCACCATGGCGAAGGCGGCCGACCCCTGCTCAGTGAAGAATTCCCAGGCTTCCTGGCCGTCGCGGGCTTCTTTCACGCGATAGCCTGCCTGGACCAGCCATTTGCTCAGCAGGGCCAGGGTGACCGGGCTGTCCTCCGCCAGCAGGATCTCGCCCAACCCAGACTGTTCCCGGACGGGAGCCGCGCCGGGGTCCACCTTGACTGCGTTGACCGTGCGCAGATGCGCGGCCAGCCCCCGGCGCAGCGCCTGGGCCAGGGCCGGCAAG
>CAIQPH010000129.1 GCA_903873655.1 uncultured Holophagaceae bacterium
CTCGGTGCGGGCGCCGGGATGGAGGTGGCCGAGGTCGCTGTGGCCCAGGCTGCGGGCGGGGTGGAGGGTCATGGCCGTGAAGGCCTCCTCGAAGGTCATGCGCAGCTGCAGGCAGCCCAGTCGTAGGATGGTAAGGGGGTCCAGGCAGGGACAAGAACCAGGGTTGAGGTCCGTGGCCAGGGCCACGCGGCAGCCCGCCTCGATCATTTTCCGGGCGGGGGCCCAGTCCCGCATGCCCAGGAACAGTGTGGTGCCTGGCAGCAGGATGGGCGTCACGTCCGTCGCAGCCATGGCCTTCATCCCCGCCTCGCTGCAAAACATCAGGTGGTCTGCGCTGGCCGCGCCCAGTTCCGCGGCCAGCTCTGCACCACCGGTCCAGCTGAGTTCGTCCGCGTGCACGCGGGGCGTGAGTCCAAGCCGCTTGCCCGCCTCGAAGATCCGCCGGCCCTGAGCCACCGAGAAGACGCCGGTCTCCACGAACACATCGCAGAAGCGCGCCACGCCAGGATGGCGGCGCACCAGTTCCGGCAGCCATTCATCAGCTACCGCCAGGGTATTGGCCTCCGTGTCACCGCCAAATTCCGAGGCCAGATCATGGGCAGGCAGCAGGGTGACATCCAGGCTCCAACCGCGCCGCTTCAGCTCCGCGTATGCTTCCATGAGGCGGGATTCCGCTTCGAGTTCGAGTCCGTAGCCGGTCTTGCATTCGAGGTGCACCACGCCCCGTTCGCGAAAGGCGACCAGGCGCGCTTCGCCTGAGACCACCAGTTCATCAATGGAGGCGCCCCGCGTGGCGCGTACGGTCTCGCGGATGCCGCCGCCTTCCAAGGCGATCTGCTGGTAGCTCACGCCGTGGAGACGCCGGTTGAACTCGCCGCTGCGGTCCCCCCCGAAGAGCAGGTGGGTATGGGGATCCACGAAGCCCGGCGTGGCCCAGGCGCCGCCGCCATCCACCCTCTGAGCTTCGGTCCAGTCCGCAGGCAGGTCCACTGCCCGGCCCAACCAAGCCACGCGGCCATTTTCCAGGGCCAGCGCAGCATCGGGAAGGTAGTCCACCACCCAGGTTCGGGCAGGATCAGGGGTCAGCAGCCCCCGGAGGTTCACGAGCACACGGCGATCCAACATGGCATCAGTCTGCCAGGGATTGGCACAAGGCCAATGTGTCGGGCTTTGCCTGGTGAAATGACGGATGATGGGAATCATCCCTGGAGCTTCAATGCGCATCCGTACTGTCGTTCTGATGCTCCTGTCGGTGGTCACGGTTCTCGCCCAAGCACCGCTCTCAGTTGAGCCAGGCTGGCGCGAGCCGATCATGAAACCCGGGGAAGGTTTCGCCATCAAGACGATCGACGGCGGAGTGCATACCTACGGCGAGGCCAAGAAGGAGGCCCCCATGGGTGGCCTCGCGAAACTGGTGTGGATGCAGCTCGAGGGGACGGAGTGGGCCAGCATGGGCGTCCAGTTCAAGTGCACGGGCAAGGCGGGGCCCTTTACCTGCTCGAACCCCAAAGGTCACGGCAAGGTGGATCTGGCCAAGGCGCTGAAGCAGGACTGCGACCTGATGTTTCTCTACCTCATCACCGGCTCCCAGGTCCAGTGGAAGGCCGTCTACGGTGAGCCGGCGGGTCGGGCCCGAATGGAGCAAGTGTTCGCGCCCTTCCTGGGGCGCCGGTTGCCGCCCGGGGAGGTCCTGCCGCCCCTGACGGCCGACTGGGTCGGGAGTGGAGAGCTGCTCCGCACCAGCCCCGAGGCCTTCCTGCGCTGGCTGATGGAGCCAGAGCAGTCCGGGGTGGTGAACTTCGGGAAACGCTATCTGGCAAGCCATTGGGTGGAGTTCAAGAACCTCATGGGCAAGGAGGACTGGTGGTTCAAGACGGTCACCGCCGCTATGCCAGGCGATCCAATGGCCACCAGCGCCTGGGTGGTGGGCGGTCTTGGCGAGTCGCTCGTGGTGCTGCACCTTCCGCGGGGCCGGGGCGATCAGGAAGGCATGGCCCGCATCAGGGAGATCCTCGGGTTGAAGGGTTGAGGTTTTAGTTGGTCGCGCCATGACCTGGTGGGTGTACCTCCTCCGCTGCGCGGATTCGACTCTCTACTGTGGCATCGCCCTCGACGTGGAGGCCCGGCTGGCGCAGCACCAGGAAGGGAAGGGCGCAAAGTACACCCGGGGCCGTGGACCGCTGGCCCTGGTCTACCGCGAGGCCTGTGGCACCAAGGCGGAGGCGTTGCGGCGGGAACGGGTGATCAAGCGGCTGCGGCGGGAGGAAAAGCTGGGGTTGTGTCGGCGCGGTTGACGGAGCCGTTCAAGGCCTGTCCCGCTTGCGCCGGGAGCCGACCCGTCTCGCAGGTACGCCCACCCAGATTTCCCCTGCTCCCACCTTGGTGTCCTTGGACAGCACGCTGCCGGCGGCGATGACGGCGTCGTCTCCGATGACGCAGCCGGGGAAGATGACTGACATGAGGCCCACTGTGACCCGGGCGCCGATCTGGATGGGCGCGGTGACGATGTAACCTCGCTCCGCAGAGTGGGCCACCAGGGTGACGTCACCGCCGATGACCGTGTTGTCACCGATGGTGATGAGGTTCTGGTCGGCGACAACGGCCGTGTTGATCTGCACCCGGGCGCCCAGGCGCATGCCCATGAGGCGGTGGTAGAGCGTCAGCAGAGGCGTGAGGCGCAGCCAGTTGATGAAGGTGAACCTCAGCATGAGGGTGAGGGCGTTGTAGCTGGCCCAGCGCCAGGCGAGGAGCGAGGGATAGCGGAACCGGCCCACCGGTGTGCCGAAGGCGCCGGTGAGCCAGCGGGCCGCGGGCAGCACGAACAGCAGGGCCAGGCCGAAGATGAAATAGCCCGCCGCGGCGGCGATGGCGAGCAGCAAAATACGAAAGGAACCACCCGCCATCAGGTGCTGGTCGACCCACCGCCAGAAGGCGATGGCAGGGAAGGCCGCGAGACCGAATAGGATCGAGGCTTCCAGATAGAGACCTAAGGTGATCACGACCTGCAGGGGCGTGAGGATGCTTTGCCGCCAGGAACCCGGCCCGGGCTTCATGCCGGACGCCGCCCTTCGGCCATGACCTGGAGCAGAGCCTTGGCCGTGGCGCAGGGGTCCCCGGCCTTGAACACGGCGTTACCGGCCACAAGGCAGTCGGCACCGGCGCAGATGAGCTCAGCGGCGTTCTTCATGCTGACTCCTCCATCCACCTGAATGAAGAAGGGGACACCGCGCAGGGTGCGCAGCGCGTCCAACCGCTTCACCTTGTCGAGCACCCGCGGGATGAAACTTTGTCCGCCAAAGCCGGGGTTCACGCTCATGAGCAGCGCGAAGTCGAAGTCGCCCACCAGGTCCACGAGGGTTTCCACCGGGGTACTCGGATTCAGCACCACGCCCGCTTTGCCACCTGCCTGGCGGATGGTCGCGAGGCTGCGATGCAGGTGGGGGTCGGCCTCCTGGTGGATGCTGACCCAGTTGGCGCCAGCCTTCACGAAGTCGGCGGCGTAGCGCAGCGGCTCCACGATCATCAAGTGGCAGTCCAGAGGCAGGGTCGTGGCCTTGCGCAGGCTCTCCACCACGGGCAGGCCGATGGTGATGTTGGGCACGAAGCGGCCATCCATGACGTCCACATGCACCGCCTGGGCACCTGACGCTTCGATCATGCGCAATTCTTCACCAAGCTTTGAGAAGTCCGCAGAGAGCAACGACGGGGCCAAAAGGGGGGAGGCGGGGCGGAGGCTCATGGCTCCAGTATTCCAGAGGCGAGCCATGTTCGGCGTGATGGCTGGCGAGAAAGGGCTCCCGGAGAAGTAGCGTCTGGGGCCTTCTAAGGTGACCGCAGGCAAGGCTCTCCAGGAACTTGTTTGTTTGTTGATATTTAATAAATAATTATTATAAAATAATAATTAATTGCTAAAAAACATTAACCACCTATGCTTGGAGAAGCACCCGGAGGTCAGGTATGAAACCAAGTGTGCATCTTCAAACCATCCACCGCGGCAGCCGCTTCCTTGCCCCGATGTGTCTCCTGGGCGCGATCGTCTGGCCCCTGGTATCGACGGGCTGGGTGTTGATGGCCAAGGATGTCGAACTCTACTCGAACTTCGGCGTGGAGGCACCTGTGGGGGCCAGCGTGGCCGTGGGAATCGGCCAGCGCCTGCTGGTGTCGGCCTTCAACCTCATGCCAAGGCTGGCGGCCAGCATCGGGCTGTGGGCCTTGTACCGGTGCTTCCGCCTGTTCTCAGCCGAGGAGTATTTCAGCGTGCAAACCGCCCGCTGGCTTCGCCGGTTCTCCGGCTGGACTTTCTGCCACGTGGCTCTGGCCGAAGTCTTCCAGCCTGTGATCATGCTGGTACTGACCGCAGGATTCCCCGATGGCCAGCACCAGGCGATGTTCTCTTTCGGTCCCCATCAGTTCTATCCCCTGCTGATCGCTGGCACTGTCTGGGTGATCTCCGGGGCCATGGCGGAAGCGGGTCGCCTGGCCGACGAGAATGCGCAGTTCGTCTGATGCCGATCATCCTCCGACTCGACGTAATGCTGGCGGAACGGAAGGTGCGCTCCAAGGAACTCGCGGAGCATGTCGGAATCACCGAGGCCAATTTGAGCCTGCTCAAGCAGGGGAAGGTCAAGGGTGTGCGTTTCGACACCCTGGAGAAAATTTGCGCCTACCTGCGCTGCCAACCGGGGGACCTCCTCCGCTATGACCCCGGACCGGAGCCCTGAAACACGCCTCAATTCTGATCCTGTCCTTCCCGCTTGGAATTCAAGCGTCCCGTTCCATCTCAAGGGGGGTGTCATGACTCGTCTGCTCTTCTCGTCCCCCCGAACCCTAGCCACATCCTCGTTCTGGTTGGCCCTCATCCTGGTCCAGATGATTGGATGCGCGAGAATCTACCTGCCCATTACGGTGACGCCAGCGACCATACATGCCGCCCCTGGGGAAGTGCGCGCATCGATAGGGTCCCAGCCCCGCCCCTGCAGCCAGCCTTCAGGATGAGCGGCAGCCCACTCGCGAATCCGTCCCAGGGTCTAGGGAAGGTTGTCGAATCCCGCAACATCGACTTCGCGGCTCAGGGCGCCCAGGCTGCCCAGATGGGCATGCCCTTCGATGAATCCCGGCAGCAGGGTGCCACCGGGCAGGTCCATGCGCAGGGCCTTGGGATGAGCTTTCGCCAGGGCGGCCACGGGGCCCACGGCCAAGATCCTACCCTTCTGGATGACGACGGCCTGGCCGGGCTGTGGGCCCTTGGAAGTCCAGACGTCGGCCCCGGCGATGAGTTGGACGGCGGCGGGCGGCTGAGGCGGCAGGGGCATGGGGGTCTCAGGGGGTGGCGGAAGGGCCAGTGTAGCGTCAGGGGCGGTTCGGGCGATAAGGTGTAACCAATCGGAGGCCTTATGTACCAGAAGGATTTCATCGAGAATGTCCGCACACAGCTCGCGGTGAAGGAACACCCCGCGAAG
>CAIQPH010000130.1 GCA_903873655.1 uncultured Holophagaceae bacterium
AGCTGCCGCGCCAGCTGACACAGGCCGACTGCGCCTGGCTGGATGACCATTTCAAGCTCATGGGCCGGGGCAACTACGAAATTCTCGTGGAGTGGCTGACCCTGGCCGCGACCGCCGACTACGAACCGGCCTTTCCCCGCATCCGCGAGGTACTGCTGCGCGTGGGCCGCATGAAGTACCTGCGGCCCCTTTATGGCGCGCTTGGCCAGCATCCGCGCACCCGGGCCCTGGCCCGGGAGATCTTCGCCGCCGCCAGTCCCGGCTACCACGGCCTGTCGCGCCGGGTCGTGCAGGGCGTCCTGGAGAAGTTCCCCGCCGCGGTTGAACCATGAGCCCCGATCCAAACCAGGACGGTCTCCGCCTCCCGGATAATGCCTTCCGGGAATTGAACCCGGGCGAAGACTATCAGCCGGTCGTACCCGCCAGTGAACATCCACCCGAAGTCACGGTCCGGAGCGTCGTTTCCGGGTTCTTCTGGTCCGTCATGTTCTCGGCGGCCGCGACCTACATCGCCCTGAAGCTGGGCCAGGGCATCGAGAGCGCCATCCCCATTTCCATCCTGGCGGTGGGTTTCTCCGTCTTCGCCGTGAAGTTCCTGAAGAGCCGTTCCTCCACGCTGCTGGAGAACGTGAACATCCTCGCCATCGGCGCCACCAGCGGAATCATCGCCGGAGGCAGCGTCTTCGTCATGCCCGCGGTGCATATCCTGGGGTTGCAGACGAGCTTCTTCCAGATCTTCCTGGTGCCCCTCCTGGGCGGCATCCTGGGTGTGTTCTTCCTGGCCCCGTTCCGCCGCTATTTCGTGCACGACCTCCATGGCAAGCTGCCTTTCCCGGAAGCCACGGCCACCACCGAGATCCTCATGGCGGGGAAGCGGGGCGGCCACAGCGCCATCGTGCTCACCTACTCCGCCATCACCGCTGCCCTGTTCGACTTCATCGGACCCGCCATGCACGGCTGGGCGGAAAATTTCAGCACTGCCTCCATCGGCGTGCTGGGCACCTTCACGACCCGGTTCAAGGCCGTGTTCTCCATGAACACCGCCGCGGCCGTGCTGGGCCTCGGCTACATCATGGGCCTCCATTACGCCGCCATCATCATGGCCGGCAGCATGTTGAGTTTCCTAGTGCTGGTGCCCCTCTTCGCCCACTTGGGCCAGTTCATTCCGGGCGCCATCTCCGCCGGGGCGCCGCCCCTCGCCACCCTGGGCTTCGAGGACATCTTCGCCAACTACGTCCGGCCCATCGGCATCGGTGGCATCTTCGCCGCGGGGATCATCTCCATCCTGAAGATGTCCCCCGTCATCGGGAAGGCGACCCGCCAGGCCTTCGGGGAGGTCATGCACCTCCTGAAGGGCGGCGCGAAGCGGGTGGACGACGTCCGCACCGACCGCGCCATGCCCATGAGCGTGAACCTCCTGGGCATCGTGGCCGTGTCCCTCGCCATCCTCCTCTACTTCCGTTTCTCAGTGCTGGCGGGCGAACCCCGTGGCACCTACCTGGCGCTCGTCTCCACGCTCCTGACGCTGGTCATCACATTCCTGTTCGTGGCCGTGAGCGCCTGGGCCGTGGCCATGATCAGCATCACCCCCATCAGCGGCATGACGCTCACCACTCTCATCATCACCGCCGTGGCGTTGGCCTCCCTGGGTCTGGCCGGCAAGGGCGGCATGCTCCAGGTGCTCTTGGTGGGAGGGGTCGTCTGCACGGCTCTCTCCATGGCCGGTTCCCTGGTCACCCAATACAAGATTGGCTACTGGCTGGGCGCCACGCCGCGCACCATCGAGATCAGCAACATCGTGGGCAGCATCGCGGCCTCCCTGGCCACCACTGCCGTCATCCTCCTCATGGCGCACGTCTATGGCTTCTCGCCAAGCGCCGCCCATCTGCATCCTCTGCCGGCACCGCAGCCCAACGCCATGGCCGCCGTGCTGAGGGGCGTCTTCGGCGGCTCCGGCGCTCCCTGGTTTATGTACATCATCGGCGCGGTCATCGCAGCCGCCGTGGAGATGTGCGGCGTTTCGGGGCTGGCCTTCGCCATGGGCATGTATCTCCCCATGGAACTGAACTCACCGCTCGTGCTGGGGGCCGTCGTGGCTTGGTACGTGAGCCGCTCCAGTCCTGACCCCAAGCTCGCCAAGGCCCGGCATGAGAAGGGGACACTCATCGCCTCCGGGTTCATCGCCGGCGGTGCCCTGGTCGGGGTGCTCGCCGCTTTCCTGAAGTTCATGGAAGATGCCACGCACGCCCACCTCATCCCCGATGTCACTGCCTGGGGCGGATTCGGCGCCTTCGTCGGCGCCTGGGGCAACTGGATCGGCCTGATCGTCTTCATTCTGTTGGCCTGGGGTCTCTACATGGACGCCTGCCGGGAAAAGGTGGAAGCATGACCCACGGATCTGAACCCCAAGCCATCAAAGGCCTGCCCGAGAATGCGCGGCGGCCCCTGGAACCTGGCGAGCATTATGTGCCCCTGGTGCCCCAGGACGGCGTGCCCGAGACCACCCCCCGGGCCATCATCATGGGCCTCGTCTTCTGCGCGATCTTCAGCATGGCGGCCGCCTACCTGGCCCTGAAGCTGGGCCAGGGCATCGAGGCCGCCATTCCCATCGCCATCCTGGCCGTGGGGCTCAGCCGCTTCTTCCCCCGCAAGAACACGATCCTGGAGAACGTCATCGTCCAGAGCATCGGCGCCAACAGCAGCCACGTGGTGAGCGGCGCGGCCTTCACCATCCCGGCCCTCTACGTCCTGGCCAACACGCCGGGTAGCGGGGTCCCCATGCCCACCATGTGGCAGGTCTGCCTGGTGAGCTTCCTGGGCGGCTGCATCGGCATCCTCTTCCTGCTGCCCCTGCGGCACCACTTCATGGTGGAGAACCACGGCGTCTTCCCCTGGCCCGAAGCCACCGCCACTGCCGAAATCCTGGTTACGGGCGAGAAGGCCGGCAACCAGGCCAAGGAACTGGCTGTAGCAGCGGGCATCGGCGCCCTCTACGATGCCCTCACCAGCATCTTCCGGGTCATGGGCGAGAACCTCACCCTCAAGAGCGTCTGGATCGGCACGGCTCTGCGGGAGCGCTTCCTCGCCTTCAACTTCCTCAACAACGCCGCGACGCTCGGCATCGGCTACATCATCGGCCTGCGCTACAGCGCCGTCATGGCGGCCGGCTCCATCTTCAGCATGTTCGTGCTGGTGCCCCTCTTTCACGCCATCGGCCAGCACGTGCCAGTGATCATCGCGCCCGGCACCAGGCTCATCGCCAACATGAGCCCGGAGCAGGTCTTCTTCTCCTACATCCGCATCATCGGCGTGGGCGCCATCGCGGGGGCAGGCGTCATGGGTGTGCTCGCCTCCATGCCCAACATGATCCGCTCCATCATCAGCAACATGAGGGCCCTGCTGGCGGGTGAACAGACCGATGCGGAAACGCTGGCGCCCGTTCGCACTGAACGCGGCCTAGCGGGCTCCATGATCGCCGTCGGCCTGATCACCTGTGCCTTGGGCACCATGGCCTTCCTCAGCTTCGGCCTGGGCATCCGGAACGCCCTGTTGCCAGCCCTGGTGGCCACCACCGTCATCATGGTCATCGCCTTCTTCTTCGCCCCAGTGGCTGCCCGCGCCATCGCTACCATCGGCACCAACCCCATCAGCGGCATGACCATGCTGACCCTGGTGATCACGGGCGGACTGATGCTGAAGCTCAACTTCTCCGGCGGCTACGGCATGTTCCTCACCATGATGGTGGGCGGCATCGTGTGCACGGCCCTGGCGGCCTCAGGCGCCTTCAGCACGGACCTCAAGATCGGCCACTGGATCGGGTCGACGCCCGCGCGGCAGATCGGCTGGAAGTTCGTCGGGACCTTCGTCGCGGCCCTCTTCACCGGCCTCGCCATGTGGCTGCTGGCCAACCAGAAGCTGCCGGACGGCGCCTACGCCATTGGCACCAACGTCCTGCCCGCCCCCCAGGCCAGTGCCATGAAGGCCATCCTCGAAGGCATCTTCGGCACCGTGTCCATGCCCCTGCGCTGGTACGCCTTCGGCCTCGGCGTCATGCTCTCCATCGTGCTGCGCATGGTGGAGCTGCCCGCGCTGGGCTTCGCGCTCGGCATGTACCTGCCCATCGAGCTGAACACGCCCCTCTTTCTGGGTGGTCTGCTGTCCCACTGGGTGAACCGGCCCAAGAAGGGCACCAGCGAGGCCGATGCCAAGGCCCGGGAGAACCGCGGCGTGCTCATCGCCAGCGGTCTCATGGCCGGCGGCGCGATCATGGGCGTGGTGGCCTCGGCCATCAAGGCCAAGGATTCCTGGCGGGAGGGGTTCCCCATCCTCAGCGAGGCCCAGGCCACCGGCGCTCTGGGCGAGTACCTCGGCCTCATCGCCCTCGTCGCCCTCTGCCTCTACGTCGTCGTCTACAGCCGGCAGGCCAAGGGCGAGGCGTAAGCAGGCGGATGTTACCGAGCTAATCGTTTGACCGTTCTCAGAATCGGCTTTGCCGATACTAAGCAGGAACTGCTAATTCGCGTTCAGTTCCACCTGCAACTCCGGTTGTACGCCCGGTGTGCCAGCCACCAGGTTGCCGGTGTCGAACCAACCCTGCCCGCCCTCCCAATCAGTGATCACACCACCGGCCTCCTGCACCAACAGGGCGCCGGCGGCGATGTCCCAGGGTTTGAGGCCCAGTTCGAAGAAGCCGTCGAAGATGCCGCAAGCGACGTGGGCCAGATCCAAGGCGGCGCTGCCGGCGCGGCGAATGCCCTTGGCGCGGGGAAACACCCGACTCAGGGCGGCGTTGAACAGCGGCCAGCGGTCGCCCAGCTGGAAGGCGAAACCCGTGGCCAGGAAGGCGCCATCCAGTCCCGTCTGCAGGGACACATTCATGGGCCGCCCGTTCCAGGTGGCGCCCTGGCCGCGCACGGCCAGGAAACAGTCCTCGCGCAGAGGATCGAGAATGCAGCCCACCACGGGGCCCTCCGCGTCCCACAGGGCCACGGAGACGCACCAGTGGGGGAAGCCCTGGACGAAATTCAGCGTGCCGTCCAGAGGATCCACGATCCAGCGGCAGCCCTGATCGCCCGAGGCTCCACCTTCCTCGCCGACAAAGCCGTGCTCCGGAAACCGGGAGGCCAGCTCGGCACGGATCGCGGCCTCGGCACCACGATCGGCTTCGCTCACGAAGTCATTCTTGGTCTTCTCCGTGATCAGGGCCGGATCCAGCCTGCGGAAGTGCCTGAGGAGCACCTTGCCACCAGCTTGGGCCGCAGCCACACTGGCCTCCCGTTGCGCATCGAGCATGGTGATCATCCCCGGGAGTGTGTCGGAGTCATGGCAGCCTCAGCGCGCCGCTTCAGCGCGCGGATCAGGCCAGGGAAGACGAACAGGTGGAAAGGCAGGGCCGAGTACCAGTAGAGCAGCCCCAGCAGGCCGAGGGGCTCGAAGAAGGCCGTCTGTTCCAGCCATGAGCCACCCCCTTCCGCACGCACCGTGAACTGCAACCAGGCATGGCCGTTCAGCTTCATCTCGGACCGAAGGCGGAGCAGCCGATCCGGTTCCAGGGCCTCCACCCTCCAGAAATCCACCGGGTCACCCACCCGGAGTTCCCGAGGATGGCGCCTCCCCCGGCGCATCCCCACCCCGCCCAGAATCCGGTCCAGGCCCCCCCGCAGCTGCCACAGGAGGTTGCCTGCAGGCCAGCCGTTCTCCCCTCCCAGCCCGCAGAAAGATTGGAACACGGCCTGGGGCGGAGCCATCACCTGGCGATGGTGCCGCACCAGCAGCATGCCTTCATGCGAGCCCAGGGCCGGCCCCTCCCTTTCGCCAGCCAGACTCGAAGCCCAGGTGGTCTCCACCGCATCCTCGTCCAACCGCTGGAGAGCCAGGGCCAGGGCCTCGCGGTAGGTCATGGGCCTCACCCGGAAGACCTCGAGGGCGCGTGGGTCCTGGACCACCACTTCCGTGTTCATGCCCTCCACCAGGGCCGCCGCCAGGACCATGGGAATGGGCGTCATGAGATCGACCCAGAGCACTGACAAAATCGGAAGAGGAACCTTCATGGTAATGATGAAGCGATGCAGGCCCCTGGCCTCGGCATAGCCCAGCAGCATGCCCCGGTAGTCGAGCACGTCCCCACCGCCGATCTCGAAAATCCCCGCCACTTCCGGATGTTCCAGGGCCTCGACAAGGTAGGCCAGCACGTCGCGTACGCCGATGGGCTGGCAGCGCGTGTTCAGCCAGCGCGGGGTGATCATGATGGGCAGTCGCTCTGTGAGGTGGCGGATCATCTCGAAGCTGGCGCTGCCACTGCCCACGATCACCGCCGCTCTGAATTCCAGCACGGGAACGCCGGAAGCGCCCAGGGCGGTGCCCGTCTCCTGTCGGCTAGCCAGGTGATCGCTGCGGTGCCGCTCAGGATCTCCCAACCCGCCCAGGTAGACGACCCTGCGAACGCCAGCTTTCGCGCACGCCTCGCCGAAGGTCAGCGCCTGACGCTGGTCCCGCCCGCGGAAATCAGCCGCATCCTCCCCCATGGCATGCACCAGGTAGTAGGCCTGGGACACGCCGTGAAGGGCTACGGCAAGGGATGCGGGGTCCGACACGTCTCCCTTGACGACCTCGACCCCTGGCCAACGCCGGCCCGTCAAGCGCTCAGGATTACGTGCCAGACAGCGCACCCGGTGACCCGCTTCTAGAAGGCGCGGGACCAGGCGGCCCCCGATGTAGCCCGTGGCGCCGGTCACCAGGATGAGCGGCCGGCCCGGGTCCATCAGGCTCGCACCAAGGGATTTGGTCATCACCCAATTATGCCCATCGAATTACCTGACAGATTTGGTAAACTTTTATGGGAGTCTGCCATGCCCAAGGTCATCAACATCGAACCCACGCCCAACCCGGATGCCCTGAAGTTCCTGGTCCACCCGGCCATCCTCAAGGCGGGATCGCGTTCGTTCAAGGATTTCGGAGCGGCCCTGGGCGATCCGCTGGGTTCCTGCCTCTTCGGGTTGGGCAAGGTCACCTCCGTGTTCTACATGGACCGCTTCGTAACGGTGAACAAGGAACCCTCGGCGGAGTGGAGCGATCTCATCGATCCCATCTGCGAGGCCATCGAGGAACTCAAGCTGCCCGAAAACGAGGCCGGGGATCTGGCCCCCATGGCCTCAGGCGGCGACGCCGATGCCACCCTGGAACGCATCAACCACCTGCTGGACACCCGCATCCGCCCAGGCCTGGCCGGGGATGGCGGCGGCCTGGAGGTCATCTCCTTCGATGGCCAGACGCTTCAGATCAGTTACCACGGCGCCTGCGGATCCTGCCCCTCTGCCACCAGCGGCACTCTGCGCTACATCGAGGGATTGCTCCAAGAGGAGGTGAGTCCATCGCTCCGCGTGGTCAGTTGGTGAGTTGTCTTGAAACGGCTCCTAAATCTTGCACCGCAGGAAAAGCCAGGCAACCTAGAGATGATCCTGGGAGTTCTGTGCAGTGAAAACCAAACCCGTCAAGCGTCGTTCCGGCTCCTCAGATCATTTGGTGGCGCTCTCCGACCTGCTGCGGGATACCCGTACGGATGCGGCCCGGCTTTTCGAGCAGGGCTTGTCCCTGCTCATGCATGCCCTGGGTGTCGACCAGGCTCTGCTCACCCGCGTCACCCACCTTGGCCATGAGGTGCTCTGGTGGGCCTCAACTTCTGACGATGCCATGACCGGCATTTTCGAGTCCCCCGAAAAGGGGTTCTGTCCCTTCGTGATCGCCCATCCCGATCGGCCACTCGTCATCCACGACGCCGCCCTGGAATCCCGCTGGCGCAAGTCTCCGGGTCACGTGGAACTCGGCATCCGCGCCTATGCCGGTGTGGCGCTGAAGGTGGGTGACAAGGCCATCGGTACTCTGTGTGTGCAGCATCATGCGCCCTGTGTCTTCACCCACGGCGAGTTGGCCCTGCTGAAGACCATGGGGCACCTCATGGCCCGCACGCTCGAATCCGAGAACCTGAAACGGGAACTGCAGGCGGCGCTCGAAGCCCTGGAGCTCAGCAGTACTGTCCTGGAGGATAGTGCCCTCATGAGCCCGCGATCCGGTCTTCCCAACCGACGCTACCTCGACATCTGGCTGCGCTCCACGCTCTTCATGGCCCGACGGCGACGGGAGCCCATGGCCCTCGCGCTGTGGTCGCAGCCTCTGATAGCCGGCACCAAGGGCCGCCTGACCAAGGTCGCTACTCACCTCCGGGGCGAGGATCTCCTGGTGGAATTGTCCTCCGACCAGTATCTGCTGCTCCTTCCCCACACCACCGATGCGGCCGCAGAGCTGTTGCTGGGCCGCATTCGCGAGACCCTTGGCAACCACCCGACGGGAGCCACTGTTTGGCTTCCAGACGGGAAGGACATGACCATGAAGTCAGCTTTACGGCGCGTCGCCAAAGCATTCACTGACGCCAATCGGGAACGATCGGCGCTGGTGTGGAGCCACGGTTGAGGCCACCGAGCGAGTCCCCATGCTGGCCCCTGCACTCCGCCCATGTGATGATGAGCCGCTCTGGTACCGCCGGTAAGAATTCGGTTTTCGGGAGGTGGATTTGGACACTCCGAGCCTGGTGAACGAGGCCCTCAACGCCCTGGATGGCCGTGAAGGCCCCAGCCGCGAGGAGCTCTGCCACTGGTACGAGCTGATGCATCTGGGCCGGATCCTGGACGACAAGGCGCCGAACTACCTGAAGCAGGCCATCGGCTGGTCCTATCACGCTCCCTGCGCGGGGCACGACGGCATCCAGCTGGCTACTGGCCTGGCGTTCCGGCCCGGGCGTGACTTCCTCTTCCCCTACTACCGCGACCTGCTGACCTGCCTGGCTGCGGGCATCACTCCCGAGGAGATCATCCTCAACGGCATCTCCAAGGCGACCGACGTGGCCGGCGGCGGACGCCACATGAGCAACCACTTCGCCAAGCCTTCCATCGGCATCCAGAACGTATCCAGCCTCACCGGCAATCACACGCAGCACGCGGTGGGATTGGCCCGCGCGGCCAAGTACTACCAGCGCGAGGCCGTAGTCTTCTGCAGCCAAGGCGAGTCGTCGCTCTCCGAGGGCTACTGCTCCGAAAGCATCAATGGCGCCGACCGGGAGAAACTCCCGGTGATCTTCATCGTCCAGGACAATGGCTATGGTATCTCCGTGCCCAAGCGGGATCAGACCGCCAACGAGCACGTCTGCGACAACTTCAGCGGCTATGCCAACCTGAAGATCATCAAGTGCGACGGACTCGACTTCCCTGATTCCACCCGCGCCATGGAGGAAGCCCTGGCCTATGTCCGCACGGGCAAGGGGCCGGCCCTGGTCTACGCAACCTGCGTGCGTATCGGCAGCCACTCCAACTCTGATCGTCACGAACTCTACCGGGATGACGCGGAACGCGCCGAAGCCAAGGCCAAGGATCCCCTGCCCCGGTTCCGCGCCTATTGCCTGGAGAACGGCCTCAGCGAGGCAGAGCTCCAGGCCATCGAGATCGACAACCAGGCCCGCTACCTCGCCGCCCACGATCAAGCCATGGCCGCGCCGAACCCGGACCCGGCCCGCATCCACGACTTCGTCATCCCCGAGGCCTGGGTTTCGGACCGCTACCCGGCAGGCACCCACCAGGAAGTCGGCACTCCCCTCAGCATGATCACGGCCCTGAACCAGACCCTGAAGGACGAATTCAGGCTCAATCCCGACACCTTCATCTGGGGCCAGGACATGGCCAACAAGGAGAAAGGCGGGATCTTCAACGTATCCAAGGGGTTGCAGCAGGAGTTCGGCGAACAGCGGGTCTTCAACGCGCCCATCGCCGAGGACTTCATCGTCGGCACCGCCAACGGTTTCTCGCGGCTCGACGACAAGATCCGCGTCGTGGTCGAAGGCGCCGAGTTTGCCGACTACATCTGGCCCGCCGCGGAGCAGATCGTGGAGTGCAGCCATGACTACTGGCGCAGCCATGGTCAGTTCGCGCCCAACATCACCATCCGGATCGCCTCCGGCGGCTACATCGGGGGCGGCCTCTACCACTCCCAGAATGTCGAAGGCTGGCTCACCACCCTGCCGGGCATCCGCGTGGTGGTGCCCGCCTTTGCCGACGATGCCGCGGGCCTGCTCCGCACCGCCATGCGCAGCCGCGGCACCACCCTCTACCTCGAGCCGAAGTTCCTCTACAACTCGAAGCTGGCCTATGCCGTGGTGCCGCCGGATTTCGCCGTCCCCTTCGGCAAGGCCCGGATCCGCCGCGAGGGCTCCGACCTCACCATCCTCGGCTATGGCACGCCGGTCCACTTTGCCCTGGAAGCCGCGTCCAGGCTGGAGAGGGAAGGCAAGTCCGTCGAGGTGATCGACCTGCGCAGCCTCAGCCCCCTGGACACCGGCGCCATCATCGCCTCCGTGAAGAGGACCCACCGCGTCCTGATCGCCCACGAGGACAAGGTCTTCGGCGGCTTCGGCGGCGAACTGGCGGCCATCATCGCTTCGGATTGTTTTCCCTGGCTGGATGCACCCATCGAGCGCGTGGGCTCCGAGTTCACGCCTGTAGGCTTCAACCGCATCCTCGAGCGCGCCATCCTGCCCAACACCGACAAGGTGCTGGCCGCCGCCCGCAAGGTCCTGGCGTTCTAGCCGCCATCCAGCACTCCTCGCACCTTGATCAACAGGGCCTGGCTCGTAAAGGGTTTCTGGAGAAACTGGATCCCCTCATCGAGAACCCCGTGATGTGCGATCACTTCTGCGGTATATCCGGACATGAATAGGCATTTGAGATCTGGGTACAGGGGCAGCAATCTTCTCTCAAGTTCTTTGCCATTCATTTCGGGCATGACCACGTCAGTGAGGAGAAGGTGAATCGGACCCGGATGAGACTTGGCGAGAATGAGCGCCTCGTTCGGTGAGTGCGCGGCCATCACGGTGTATCCCTGGATTTCAATCATCTGCCTGGTCAATTCCAGGAGCACTGGTTCGTCCTCGACCAGGAGAATGGTCTCCTTCCCCTTAAGGGCCGCCATGATCGGTGCCTTCGTGCGGGATTGCTCAACCTCTCCGTAATGGCGGGGGATGAAGATCTGGAAGGTCGTCCCATGATTCAAATCGCTTCGGACATCAATGAAGCCGTTGTTCTGTTTCACGATCCCGTAGACCGTTGCCAAACCAAGACCGGTCCCCTTGCCCAGACCCTTGGTGGTGAAGAAGGGTTCGAAGATCTTAGCCAGCGTCTCCTCGTCCATGCCCTGTCCGTCGTCGGTCACGATGAGCACTACGTACTCACCAGGCAAGATGCCCGGGTTGTCGGGGATGGCTTCGTAAGGGACCGTCTTGTTCCTCGTCTCGATGGTGAGACAGCCAGCGCCTGAGATCGCATCGCGCGCATTGACGGTCAAGTTGGCAAGAATCTGATCAATCTGCGACGGATCCACTTTAACTGGCCACAGTGCTTCGCCCGGTCGCCACCTAAGATCGATGTTTTCGCCGATAAGCCGCTGCAGCATCTTGAGCATGCCCGTCACGGTTTCATTCAAGTCCAACACTTTGGGGGCGATGGTCTGCTTATGGGCGAAGGCCAGCAGTTGCCTGGTTAGATCGGCGGAACGATTGGCCGCCTTGTTGATCTCCTCCAGATGGGAGTGGACCTTATGTGAACTCTCAATGCGCCGCATGGCCAGGTCGGTGTGCCCGATGATCACGCCCAACATGTTATTGAAATCGTGGGCGACCCCCCCGGCCAGACGCCCCACTGAATCCATCTTCTGGGCCTGTTGCAGCTCTGCGGAGAGTCTCGTTTTCTCCTCTTCCGCCCGCGTCCGCTCAGCGATCTCAGCCGCGAGTTCACGGTTTTTCCCATCAACCTCCATTTCGCGAAGAATGGTCTCTTCCAGACGGATGCGCAACCGAGCGTTGTTCGTGTTGAGCCGCATCAGGGAGAACATGCCGATGATGAACAGCAGGGCCAATCCCCCGGCCGAAAGGATGATTTGACGCGGAGACCGGAAGCCGAACTGTTCCGTGGAAGGAATGAAAGTCACCAGTGAAATGGGTGTGCTCTTTACGGGGACCAGCATGGCGCGGGTCCCCTTGCTGTGGCCGCCCGCATGGGCAGGCAGGAACTCGTAGGAATTCCCGGGCTGAATGTCGGCTGGCAGGGTTGCTCCACCGGAGGGGACTAGATCCCTTGCCGCGGGCGGAATATGCAGGTACTCCCGCCCGAAGACGATGGCATCTGGATAGCGGGATACCTCACTTTTCCCTTCTATGAAATAACGGTAAATCCAGGGAAATGAGATCCATCCCAGGACCTGTCCCGAATACCTGCCCTTGAAGAAACAAGGGGCGGAGATGATGATCCGCGGGTACTCGTTGTTGTTGTCACAGAGGATGACCGGTTCGGCCTGACCCGGGCTGAGAAGACTCCGCCAGTCTCTCCTTTCATGCCGTCCCATGGGTTGGGGTGGGCTTTCATTCAGCAGGTGCCCCGCTGCATCCACAAAGGCCAGGCGCTCATAGAGGGGTAGGTCACCGAGTTTTTTCACTTGCCGCAGGTGTTCGAACCGCTCATTGACCACGAGAATGCTTGCCTGGAGACCATATTCCATGGACATACCAAGGGCCTGATTCTCGAAATAGGCGTGCAGTTCTCGGCTATCGGCGAGATCCTGGATGAGATCTTTCTGTTCAGAAAAGAAATAGCCGAGCCCCGTGGCCCGCGCCTCACTGTCGAAGACAGCCTGCTTCAGGGCCGATTGTTGGAGAGCAACCTGGGCCCGGACCTGGAAGACGACCAGATACCCGATGGCTGCGACCAATCCCAGGCCGATGGAAAAAACGGCAAGCTGGCGGAGATGGGTCAGGGTTCTGGTAACCGGCTTCATCAGTGAAGCGCTCCTACAGGGATAACCAGAATAAGCCTGCTATCTGCTCCTGAAGTATTCAGGAAATGAGGCGAAGGCCGTTGGATAGTATTTCTTGACGATCCGCTGGTAGCTGCCGTCCTTCCGACTTTGCACCAGGAATGTGTTGAAGGCTTCTCTCAGCTGGGGCGAAGTCTGGGGGAAGGCGACAGCCATCTCCTGCCGGGGCGAGATCGGACCAATCACCTTGATCTTCCCCGCCCACTTCTCCAGAGCCACCAGGGCATCGGGAACATCAAGGATGGTCATCTCAGCTTCGCCGTTGAGGATGGCCGGGGCGAGTTCATTCAGATTGCCGTTGAAACAGATCACGTCCGCACCGGTCGCGTAGAGGTCATAGAGATCCGGATCGAGACAGGTCTTCTTGAGGGCGAGCACCTTCCTGCCTTTAAGCAAGGCCTTGACCTGGGTGATGTCTTTGTCGATGACCTTCGAGGGCTTGATCGGCCTGAGCTTCGAATCGGCCCGAGCGACCAGCCAGATCTGGCTTGGGAAGGTGGAATGGGAAAAGGCGACCACCTTCTGCCGCCAGGGCAGGACCGTATAGCCGTTGGCAATCAGATCGCCCTTCACGGGCGTGGCCGACAGCAGTTCCACCTCCCCCCCCTTGGCGGCGACCTTGCGGCCAATGAGGTCCTCCATGGCCGAATCCCAACTGGTCCTCACGTATTCGTACCTCACCCCCTGGGAGCGTGCGAACAGCTGCATCAATTCCACATCCATGCCGTCGCCGTCGCCGGTAATGAAGTTCGCATAGGGAATGCCCAGATGCCGCAGGACGCCGCTTTTCTTCACCTCAGCCAGATCGCCCGCCAAGGCGGTGCCACAAAGTAATACCGCAACTGACATCGCCGCGTGTAGAACGATGGAGCGTCCGGGAAGGCGATTGAGATGGGCCATGGCGATTCCCTCCAATTCAGTATCGGTATGACGACGCCTGGTCTTGACCTCTCGCGCCTTTCATCGGCGGGACTTGCACTGTCCCAAGGCACCTTTCGTTGTCTGCTGATACGTGAAGAGCCTCCACCCTGCGGCAGAGGCCCTTGGAGATTGACTGCGAACCCCTAGAAGGATGCGTTTAGACCATTACTGGGATTGGGATAGGGAGTACCCACGCCGGTCGCGAAGTCCCAGCCTGGGCCTGCCTTGAAGTGATTGCTGCCGGTAGTGATGTCCCGGAAGATGGTCGGAGTTGCCTTAAAATTTTTGTATAGCGTGGTGAGGAAATCCGTCGTGCTGACGTAGGTCTTGTTGTTCGTGTTCACCATCCCCGCCAGGCAGGGGGAGGAGACGCTGGTGCCACCGAAGACCATCCAGCCGCTGTAGCCCCCGGAAGGGGTGCTGTCGTAGACCGCGACACCGGTGTTGGGGTCGGCGTCGGAAGAGATGTCGGGCGTGCTTCGCCTGGTTCCCGTACCGGCAATGCCCGCCTGCCAGCTGGGTTTCGCGATATAGGCGCTGGTGCCGCCGCCACCACTGCTCCAGGCGCTCTCGGCGGTCCAGCCGCCCGCACTGTTGGTGGTCACGCTGGTCCCGCCCGCCGCCACGACAAACTGCGAGCAGGAGGGGTAGATCACCTTCCCGCCAGAATCACCGGCAGAAGCGAAGAAGATCGGGCCGGACTTATTGAAGTGGGACTCATAGCTGGTCTCAGAGCGCGACTCGCTGCCGCCCCAGCTCATGGAAACCTGTTTAACTCCGGCGACTTTGTAGGCGGCATCGACTGCCGCGAACAGGTCCGCGAAACTGCTGGAATTGGCTTCCACCAGGACGATCTTGGCACCGGGTGCCATGGCGTGGGCCCACTCGATGTCCAGGGCCGCTTCCTGGCCCCAGCTTGCGTTGACAGTGGGTACCTTACCGCTGGCGTAGACCACCTGGAAGAACTTGTTCGATGAGGCGGTCGCGCTAGTGGAACTCTCCACGGGCAGACCGAAGGATGAGGAAAACACGTTGAAGTCGGATAGGGCCGTGGGGTAGTCGTAGGCGTCGATGATCACGATGGTGCCTTGACCTGGCCAGGGGCCGGTTGCCGTTGAAGGGGCTGGGACGCCATAAAACTGGCGGAGTTGGTCCGGCCTCATCCCGCCGCCGGGGCCAAGGCCACCTTCATTGCCAACACGGTTGGAGGGTCCCACGAAGATCTTGTGGTTGGTATGGGCCCGAAGGCCGACGTCCTCCGAGTGTTCGATGCTGGTGCCAGGAATGAAGACGTTTCCTTCATGACGGCCCGGTCGCTCCTCCTGGGCCAGGGCGGGAACGGCCACGCCAAGCAGGAGCGCGGCGGTGGCAGCGAGGTTGAGCGTGATGTGCGCGGTCATGATCGCCTCCGTGGGGAATCCAGAGATTCCGAAGTGGGTGGGTGGGTTTAGAAGAATCGACGAGAGTGTGCCAAAGTCTACCGCTGCTCCAAAGAAACTGAAGAGCAAAAGAAGGGCGTATTTTTCAATGTCACTTGCTTCCTTGTCGTAACAAAACCGATTGATCTTTTATTCCAAATGCAGCACGACCGCGGTCTTGTCATCGCTGGAGGGGATATCCCCTTCGAACGCCCGCACCGCCTGGAAGATCTCATCCAGGGCCCGGGCCGCGGAATGCCCGCCGAGCGTGGCCGCCAGAGCCCTCCAGCGGTCCTCCCCGAAGTCGTTGAGCATGGGGTCGCCGGCTTCCACGATGCCGTCGGTGATGAACAGCAGGGAATCGCCGGATTCCAGGTGGAGCGTGGCGGCGTGCAGCGGATTCTGGGGGAAGAGCCCGATGGGAAGGGCCGTAGATTCCAGTTCCTGGAGCTCCCCGCCCCGCAGCCTGAGGGGTGGGTAGTGCCCGGCGTTCACGTATTCCAGCGTCCGGGTGGCGGGGTCGTAAGTGCCGTAGAAGAATGTGGCGTACTTTCGCCCGCCCGTGAGCTGGTGCATGAGCTGGTTGAGCTGTTCCATCAGCCGGGCCACGCCGGGCGACAGGGGGGCCGCCATGCGCAAGGCAGTCTGCAGACTGGACATCACCAGGGCCGCGGAGACCCCCTTGCCGGAGACGTCACCGATGGAAATGCCCAGGCGTCCGCCCTCCAGGTCGATGAAGTCGTAGCAGTCCCCCCCGACCTCATAGCAGGGCACGCAGAGCGCAGCCACCTCCAGCCCGGGAATTCCCTCAGGGGGCTCCGGGAAGAGGCGCGACTGGATGTCCCGCCCGAGGCGCAACTCCCGCTCCAGGCGGTCCAGCTCCAGCTTGCTGCGGTGCAGGAGAGTGTTCTCGATGGCCAGGGCCATATGTTCGGAAAGCGAATTGAGGAAGGCCAGGTCGGCGTCGCAGAAGCAACTGTCACGGCGGTTGATGAGTTGGAGCACGCCGACCACCGCGCCGGCCCGATTGTGGATGGCAGTGCACAGGACCGACTGGGTACGGAAGCCCGTCTGGCCATCGACCGAGGGGTCGAAGCGGGAGTCGTCGTAGGCATTGTCGATGAGGATGGGGATGCCCGTGGCCGCGACGCTTCCAGCCAGGCCCTGGCCCATGGGCAGGCGGATCTCCAGGGAGCCCATCCCGGAGGCGATGCGGGACCATAGCTCGCCCTTGGCGGCATCCACGAAGTAGAGGGTACCGCGCTCCACATCCAGTTCCTGCCGGGCCACCAGGAGAATGGAATCCAGCAGCGCACCTTCCTCAAGGTTGGAATTGATGATCTTGGTGGCCTCCACCAGCTTGGTCAGCCGATGGAGCTCACGCTCGTATTCGGTAGTGGAAAGGGCCATGGGCAGCAGGAATCCTGGGGCCCAGCGTAGCCCTGAACCGATTCGGGACTAAGAAATATCTGGGCGGGGACGGTAGACTGGAACTCCAAGCCCAGGAGCAACGTGGCATTCACCCCAGGCAGCAGGCGCGGCGCCATGGCCGACATCAACATGACCCCGCTCATCGATGTGATGCTGGTGCTGTTGATCATCTTCATGATCGCTGCACCGATGATGACCACAGGCGTGGACGTGAAGCTGCCGGAGAGCCGCACGGGGCGCAACCTGGAGAGCGAGGCCCTCACGGTCTCCATTACCTACGACGGGCGCCTGCAGTTCGGCCAGGCCTTCATGCCCCTGCCGGTGCTGGCCAACCAGCTGAAGGCCAAGGCCCAGAGCGGAGGCAAACGGCCCGTACTGGTCCGGGCCGACCACAACGTGCCCTACGGCCGCGTCATCCAGGTGGTGGATGCCATCCGCGAGGCCGGCTTCACCCAGGTGGGCTTCGTCACCGCGGCCGCGCCCCCGGCACCCCCCGTCGACCTGAAATGAGCCAGGACCTCCAGGCCTTCCTCCGCAGCCGCAAGCACCTGGGCGAGTTGCGCTGGGGACCGGGACTGGCCCTGAGCCTTGGTCTGCACGTGGCGCTGGGTGCTGCGTTCTTCTGGCCCCGAAGCGAGATGCCTGACAAAGACAGGGATGTGAAAATCACCTGGGTGAACCTGCCTCCAGCCCTGGCGGGCGCCTCCGGCGGATCTGAAGCCGTGGCCGTAGGCAAGTCCGGGGAACGCCTCCGGCGTGTCGAGGAGGTGGCACCGGTTCGCAAGACCGCGCCCTCAGCCACCGCTCCAGATCCCTTTGCCACCAAGACCACCAAGTCCGCTGCCAAGGGGGACAGCAAGGACACCACCAGCCAGGGCGCCGGCACCACCGCCGCCAAAGGGAAGACCGCCACTCCCAATCCCGTGGCGGGCGCGGTGGGCACCGGCAATGGCGCCGCCTTCGGAGCCGGCAGCGGCATCCCAGGACTCAGTCCGACTTCCGGCGTGCAGGGCGGCGTGGGCCTCGTGGGTGGGGTGGATGGGGACTTCCCCTATACCTGGTATCTACAGCAGGTGCAGTCCCGCATCACGGGGAATTGGAACCGCGTGTCGAGCACCCAGGGCCGCGTGCAGATCTACTTCCGCATCGCCAAGGACGGCAGCCTGGACCGTGTGCGGGTCGAGATCCCCAGCGGCAACGCCGCCCTGGACGAGAGCGCCCGCATGGCCGTCCTGCGTTCCGCACCCTTCCAGCATCTCCCGGAGGGTTACGAAGGGCAGTATCTCGGCGTCCGTTTCTGGTTCACCTATCTGGGGAACTGAAGGCGTACACTCGCAGGATGCTTCCATGCCTGCTTGTGCCCGCCCTCCTTGCCCAGGCCCCGGTCGCCGTTTCCGTGACGGCGGAACCCCACGAGGTTCGGCCCGGTGACTCGGTCCTCCTGACCTGGGCCTTCCCGCAGACACGGCAGATCCGCCTGGAGCCCGGCGGCATGGTGCTGCCCGGGAAGTACCAGGTGACGCTGAGGCCCGCCTACACGACCACCTATCGCATCTTCGACGCGCGCCCCGGCGGGCCGGAGCTGGGGCAGACCGAGGTCCGCGTCATCCCCGGCCTGCCCCTGGGTGAGCCCGCCCGGGTCTGCGCCTTCGACGCCAGTGCCAGAGCCGTGCTGCCGGGCGAGCCGGTGGTGCTGAAGTGGGATTGCGCGGGCAGTGCCAAGGTGCGCCTGGAGCCCGGCGGTCTCGAACTGGACGGCAAGAGCGAGGTCACCGTCACGCCCCTGGAGAGCACGCGCTACACCATCACGGTCAACAATGCGGCCGGAGGGCAGAGCCGCACCGTGGAAGTGGCCGTGCTCGGACGCCTGAATGCCGCCCTGCCCACGCCTGCCACGGTCTGCACCTTCGAAGCGAGCCGGACCGTCGTAAAGCCCGGCGAGCAGGTGGATCTGCGCTGGTTCTGCCAGGGCAACGCCAAGGTGCGGCTGGAGCCCGGCGGCCTTGAACTGGACGGCCAGTCCAGCATCGCGGTGGTGCCTGACAAGACCACGGTCTACACCCTGAGCGTGAGCAACCTCACTGGGGGCTCGTCGCGCAGCGTGGAGGTCCGGGTGGAGACCCCTAGGCTGGTGCTGACGGAAAAAGATCTGGGAAATTCCCAAGAGGCCCTCAAGCCCCTGGTTCACCTGGACCTTGCCGAGGCACTCCGGGAGGGCGAAGCCAAGAGGGAAGCTGCTCCGCAAGGCGCCTGGACCATGCGGTTGGCGGTCTCGGGCCGTTCCGATGGCCATAAAATTATCGCCCGGGCCGCAGGTCCCAAGGCCGCGGAAATCATGATGCTGCCCTATGTCAGGAGTGATGGCCTCCGGACCTGGCAGGCCTGCTTCGGCATCTATCCCAGCCGAGTCCTCGCCAAGAAAGCCTGGAAGAAGGCTCCTGAAACCCTGCGCCGTGCCTTCAAGGATGCGCTGCCCCAGGAACTGTCCACACAGTCAGCTTCCCCCCCCAGAATCCAACCATAACTAGAAGGCCCGATCATTCAGGAACTGGCCGAATTTCCGGGTCCATTTCTCCAGCTTGTCCTGGATGCCCGAGAAGGCAGAAGCGCTGACGACCCGGTGGTGCACGGCAACGAGGAGTTCGTTGGTCTTTGCATCCACGATCTTCAGGTCCCACGTGGCCGTGGCGCTGCCAGCGCCAAGCCCCAGCCAGAACTTGGTATTCTCCGACCCGGCATTGACATCCACGAACCGGCCCAGAACCGTGACCTCGCCTTCGGTGCTTGAGAATTTGACCTTGCCGGCCAGCACGGCATTCAGGTTGTTCCTCAGTACGATGGGGAAGAGGTAGGTGAGTTCCCTGGCTTTCTGAGCGTCCTTGGCGTCCCGGTCCTTCGCGAGCAGAACAGGGGGATCCCAGATCTTCAGCCGCATCTGCCGGCCCGACAGGTTGAATCCCGGTTTCATCCAGAAGAAGTCGATCTCCTTTTCGGCCTGGAAAGACACTGGCCCGCCGAACCAGGCTGGATCAAGCAACCCGTCATCGAGCAAAGGGAAAGCCTCCCGGGCGGGTGCGGGCGGCTTGGCCTGGACGACTTCAGTAGGGACCTTCGTCGAGGCCGGAATCTCCGGGCTTGGCGCCATCTGCTCCTGATTCTTGGTTGTAGCGTCCTGAGCCAGCAGCGAAGTCAGACTCAGCGACAAGGCGAACCCAATTGCCACAGGTGCAGCCATGTAACCTCCCGGATGGAAAAGAATATTCTTCAGGAACGCGCCACCCCAGCCAACTGGGCAAGGTGGTGCGTAAATCAATGAGGGTTGCAGTACATTATAAACTATTGTCTTGTCTTCATTCTCAGTCTCACGGGTGTCGCCCTCTACAAGGAGACCTGCCATGCGCAGACAGCCTGCCCTGCTTTCCACCCTGTTTGCCCTCACCCTGGTGGCTCAGCCGCCAGTTCCCGTGCAAGAGCCACCCAAACCCGAAGCACCCCCGGTCGCGGTTCCTGCGGCGCCACCAGAGGCAGTTCCCGTCCCAGCGACACCGGGCACGCCAGATACCAAACCAGCAGAACCAGCAAAGACAGCGGAACCCGTGCCGGCCGCTGCGCCTGAGCCGGTACCCCCAGCTGCTGCCACGGGGATCCTGTTCTTCTACCGCGAGAGCCGCTTCGTGGGCATGGCGCTAAGGCCTTCCGTCTTTGTCGATGACGTCGAAGTGGCCTACATCAGCAGCGGGTCCTACCTCAAGGTGGCCGTGAAGCCGGGGGACCACTCCGTCTACACGGATGAGAAGAAGGATGCCCTGACTTTTCCCATCGAAGCCGGCAAGACTTACTACTTCCGCGTGTCCATCCGGATGGGTTTGCTCAAGGGCCATGGAAAGGTCGAACCCGTGGACGAGGAGACCGGCCTCAAGGAAGTCACCGAATGGAAGTCGAAGCTCACCTACACCGAGAAAATCCTGCGGCCTGAGATGGTCGTAAAGGATTAATCGATTACTGCTCCTCTCAGCTTCCCCAGCAGGTCCTCCGCCACGCGCCCCGCAGCACCCGGCTCGCCAAGGTGCCCACGCACTTCCCCCAACTCGGTGCGAACGCGCCGAGCCGTTTCTGGCTCCAACAAGCGTGCAAGTTCCCTTCCAAGGCGTACCGCGTTGACCTCCTCCTGCAGCAGCTCCGGGGCCACTTCCCGCCCCGCGACCACATTGGCGAGGCCGAAGTGGGACACCTTCACGATGCGCCTGGCCACCTGGTAGGTGAGGGCGTTCAGCTTGTAGACGATGGCGAAGGGCGTGCCCAGCAGGGCCGTTTCCAGGGTGGCGGTGCCCGAGGCGACCAGGGCTGCGTCCGCATGGGCGCGAGCGGCATAGGAGCGGCCCTGCACGAGGGCCACCGGGGCAGCGCCGAGGTGCTTTCGGATGAGGGAAGGTTCGAGGGTGGGCGCCACGGGTAGCACCCACTGGACCTCCGGCCGCTCCAGCCGCCAGCGAACGGCCAGTTCTGCCATGGGGGGCAGCAGGCGCTCCACCTCGCCCTGGCGGCTGCCCGGGAGCAGGGCCACCAGTGGTTTCGATGGATCCAGTCCGGTCTCGGCGAAAAAGGCCGCGCGGTCGCATTCAGGCTTCACTAGTTCCACCAGGGGATGCCCCACGAAGCGGGCATCGACGCGGAGCCCGCGGAAGAGTTCGGGCTCGAAATCAAACAGGCAGTAGATGGTATCGAACACCGCGCCCAGCTCCGGGATTCGCCCCTTCTTCCAGGCCCACACCTGGGGGCATACGTATTGGTGCAGCTGGACAACCGGCAGCTGCCTGCGCAGCGCCTTGGCCAGCCGCAGGTTGAAGCCGGGATAGTCGATGAGGAGGGCGGCTGAGATTTCCTCTTCCACTGCGACCTCAAGGATGCGTTTGAAGAGCCGGTTCAGTCGAGGCAGGTGTTTAATGACCTCGATGAAGCCCACCACAGCGAGGTCCTTCACGTCCGCCAGCTTGCGGTCGAGCAGGGGCGTCATGCGGGGGCCACCCACGCCGATGATCCGCAAATCGGCGCGGCGGATCTTCAACTCACGCAGCAGCTCCGCCCCATGCAGGTCACCGGAATCCTCGCCTGCAATGACGAGCAGGGTCTGCTTCATGGGCGATCCCAGTGCTTGCCGAACACCAGATTGTCATCGGGCACCACGGGGCGCCCCAGGACGGTAGCGGGCATCTCGGCGGGAAACAGCACCGGCGGGTGGGCCGCCCCTAGCGCCGCGGCCTGGCTACGGAAGGACCCGGGATCCGTGGCTTCCAGGGCCATGTCCCAGCGATAACCCAGGGCCTGCAACGGATGCAGATCCGCCCCGGCTTCGCAGAGGCCGCACCAGATCCGATCCGCCAGGGGCTCCGGGTCCAGGATGTCGGGGTGCCAGCAGAAACCGATGGCCTCGCCATGGGCCTCACGGAGCAGGTCGATCACCTTGGCTTCGGCCCCGGCCTCCAGCTGCAAGGCCAGTTTGCTGCCCCGTCCCGAGGTGGCTTCCAGCAGCGTTTCTAACTGGCCCAGGAGCTGGAATCCAGCCTCCCGGGTCTCTGGTTTGCGGACCGGAAGCACCAGAAAGTCCGGGCCGAGCCCATGGCGAAGGATCTCCAGACCTTCTTCGACCAGGGAGTGGCCTGACAGGAAGACGGCATGAATGGCCGACCCTTGGCGCCAGGACGATCTCCAGCCCTCATGCAGCACGCCATCCCACCGGAGCATCGCGGGTCCCAGGGACAGCCAGGGCGCAGGATCAGAACTGGACGGAAGCAGGGGTACGAACCGCATGGGTTTATCATGAGGTAATGGAGGCACCATGGGCCGCATTTTCACCCTGGATGAAGCGCGAGCTCTGATGCCCCAAGTGCAGGCCACCACGGAGCCTGTCTATACGCTGGCCGCGAGCCTCGCCGAGGAGTTGAGCCAGGCCGAAGAGGCCAGTGACGAGGCCCGGGCCCAGGACCTGCGGGAGCGCCTGCAGACCCTGGTGCAGAGCTGGCAGCAGAGCATGCAGGACCTGGAAGCCGAGGTGAAGGGGCTCTGGCTGGTGGATTTCGATTCCGGCGATTCTACGCTGACTTTTGATTTGGGTAAGTTTGTGAAAGAAGATGTCGAGTTCTATTGGTTTAAAAAGAAATCATGACGTAAATTTTTTTGTATTGCATAGGTGGCTATCAGGCATTATTATTTTGTATGCTTTAAAGGTGTTTAGTGCCTAACTTGCAAGTCCGTCCCGTCCGTCTCGCCCCAGGGCACGAGGTCCCGGTACTCGTCAGCGACGGGGTGCAGGTCTACGAGACGAGCTGGTGGCTAGTGGACCAACTTCTGCCGAGCCTGCGTGGTTCCGCCCCGAACACCATGGCCGCCAAAATGCGATCCGTAGCGCATTGGCTTCAATGGGCCGATTACCACAAATTCAACTGGGCTACGGCGGTCCAATCCGGCAAATTCATGAGTTCTCAGACGATCGGGCAGGTTCTGAAGTGGATGGAACTGGAAGTGGACTTGTCTGGTTCGGATCGAGTGAAGCGCCTTAGGGTCGCTCCCCGAACGGCCGCGAACCGCACCGGGTTCCTGTATCAGTTCCTCAATTGGTACTCGAACCGACTGGTGGAAGCCATGCCACCCAGCACATACAAGGGCATCGTCTTGGAGGCCTACCGCGAATGGACTTCCGTATGGGAAACCAAGGTTCGGACGGCGTTTCCGCGCTCTGCCCCGACACGCCCGCCGGAGACCATGGGCGAGGAACAACGCGAGCTGTTCCTGCGCGTAATCCGCCCGGGCGATCCCGGCAATCCTTGGCGGAAGGGCCTTCAGGTGCGGAATTACGCCCTCCTGATGGTCCTGTACGAGCACGGGCTTAGGATTTCGGATGTCCAACAATTGCGGACGGACGACCTTCGGCTCGAAAAGGGCTTGTTCACTATCGCGGAGCGGATCGCAGACCCGGAGGAGACCAGAAGGCGTAGACCCAACCCGAAGCGGCGAGGCCACACCGTTCGCACCTTGAGGTTCACGCCCGAGAGCCTGGAGGCAATGAAGCTATGGCTGGCCGAGCGAGCCCAGCGGGACAAGTGGCCAGGGGCCACCAGGAATGCCTTCGTGTTCGTCTCGCACATGGCAAAGACTAGCAAGGCGCTTTCGACGCGGCGACCCGGGCAGTTGTTTCAGGATTTGCGAAAGGCCTACCCGGAGAAGCGCAGGAAGGGCGGGCAGGTGGTGAACGTGGGATTCAATGACGACTACTTCCACCCGCACGCGCTGCGGCATGACCGCGCAGTTCGTTTCGTCCTTGACTACTACGCGAAGCACGGCGAGTGGGATCTCGGGGGTCAGGAGGCCATGCGGAAGGTATTCGGCTGGAGCCTGGACAGTCGCCAGCCAGCCTACTACGGTGGTGCCGCGCTCCTGGCCATCGGCGTTAAAGCGATGGTGGAGCTGACTGATTACCGCACACAGATGGGGGTGGCGATGGAAGCTGAGGAGGAAGAATGAATGCTGTCCGCGACTTTCTAAATGATCCGAGTAGGCTGGCTGACAAACTCGCCATCCCGACCAAGATTCGCACCGGTACCGGCTATCTGGTGGACACCTCAGGCCCAGTCTGGATGACACCTCCAGGTTTTGGAAACATGAACTGGGGCATTCAAGGAGAGATTGGGGCCCTGCTCCGCACGCATCAGGCCTATGCTGCCGCCTTGCTGGATGGAAGATCCGAGTCAACAGCGATCAACTTCTATTCAGCCTTTAATACAGTCGCGAAATTTGATGGCTGGCGCAAAGTGGAATTGCAATGGCTCACCTGTGGCGTCATTGATTTTCCCTTAATGCTTGCGCTGAAGAAGGGGTTGTTTGAGGAAAATCCCAAAACCGCATGGAGGGATTACGGCGATATCCGACGCTGGTACTACTGGGCTCATGGCCTTCGGATCCCTGGTTTCTCTGCCGAAACGGTGGACAGGCTGAAGGCCCTCAACAAAAGAAATTACGTACCGTTTGTGGTCCAGCAGCAAATCACACCAG
The DNA here is from genome assembly GCA_903873655.1 of uncultured Holophagaceae bacterium. Lineage (GTDB taxonomy): Bacteria > Acidobacteriota > Holophagae > Holophagales > Holophagaceae > Geothrix. Next base: position 24,723 of record CAIQPH010000130.1, read on the forward strand.
GAGCACCCAGGTCGCGGGCATCCAAGAACCGCCGTTGCTATACAGATACGGATTTCGCGAGGATCCAGTCCGCCCTTTTGCGCATGGAAGGCAAACTGCGTTCGGGTGAGATCTTGTTCTCAACCCGGACCGAATTTTCTTCACTCCCGGCAAACATCAAGGCCGCCCTCCTTAAAGGATCACTCCACATCGGTTATCGCCACCTAGTGGTGGGCTGGTTGGCCTGTATGTTCGGTGATAGGCCGAAAGCCTTCACCATGCTCCGCGAGAGTGACTTCGAGTTCTTCGAGGCTGACGGGGTCAAGGTGGGCACTGTGCGGTTTTCGGACGAGGTTAAGCGCAGTTACGGACGGCTCACCAAGCCGGCGAAGCGCGCCGCATTGCCGTTGAATGCGGAATTGGTGCGGCTCGTTCCAAAGCTGCTTGAGGAAAATCGCGTATGGGCCAAGAAGAGGGGGATCGATCCGCACTGTGATCTCCCACTGTTCCAATCACAGCGGATAAAATCATTTTCCACGGCGCGGATGTCCCATGAGGATGAGGCCGCCAGGATGATTTCGACATCGACCGCGTTATCACAACGCCCCCAGGATCTCTTTGGGGCCCTGAACGTCAAGACTTCGGACGGGACCGTGATCGTCCCGACGTTCTATAGCTTCCGCGACGGCAACCATACCCGATGGGCCAGGAAAATGCCCCTCGATTCCGTGGCCGCCATCACTGGCAAAAAGGGTATCGAATCCTTCAAGCATTACATGAAGCCTGGTATCCGTCACATCGCCCGGTTGGATGAGGTGACCGAGTACACAGAACTGGCGGAATATCTCCAGCCTCCGGTTCCAACTAAGGCCATTGCCCCCCAAGCACGGATTCCTGCGCCTTTCCCTTATGCCGAAGAGGGCGCCCTCCGAGTGGGCGTGGAAGGTGGGTGCGGTTGCTTCGGGGGAGACTGCCCCATGGCCTTCGATGGGAGCGCGGACTGCTACGTCTGTCACGCGTTCACCCCTGCCGTGGAAGGCCCCCACGAATGGACCCTCAAAGTCCTGGTGGACCGGAAGACCGACATGATCGCGCGAGGCCTGCCGAGGTCCGAATGGACGCGCTACGACCGCCACATCGCCGCCGTAGGCCGAGTCATCCAGCTTGTCCAAGAGTGGCGTCTCAAGCATCTTGACAAGGAGTGTTCCTGATGAATACGGCCTCTGACCGCCTGGAGAAATACATTGCAGATGCGCGGGAGATTGTCCGTACGGTGCTGGGGATCAACTTTGAGGACGAAGTGTGGCAACTCCCTTACAACCGGGCCCATTTGAAGTACATCAAGAAACTTAATTGGCATGGGAGCCCCGCTGGCCTGACTAGGTTGGGCAAGGCGATCACAGCCAACGAGAGCCTTCCTAACAATGGTGCGGGGCAGTTCGGCGGGAGCATATTCCCAAATTCTATTCGTCGACTCGGCGAGATCCTGGGCGATCGAGATGTGACTACTCTTAGCCGGAAAGACTTCGACCTTGTCGCTCGGGCCATGACTGAACGCGAACCGCAACTCGCGGCAAGCACCTTGGCGTCTTATGCCGAAAATCTCAAGCTGATGGTGGAAATGTGCAACCTTCGCAAACTGACGGAGACTAGGATCGAATGGAGCAATCCCTTCCCCGCGCCGAGCAAGGGTAGTCATGAGCACCTCATTTCGCCTGAGGTTCTCCGGGCCTTCGGTGAAATCCGCGCCACTGTGATGGCGACTGATGACAACGACTCGGACCGCTTGTTGGTACATGCCATCACCCTGTTGATTTGCACCGGTATGAGGGTCGGTGAGTTGATTTCCCTGCCCACAGACTGCTGGCACGAGGGCAATGGGGAAGACGATGAAGGACGGATCCTCAAGGGTTATTGGCTCGGCTATGCACCCGAGAAACAAGGACTGACAGAGAATACTTTCCCGCGATGGATCCCGACTGTGCTGGTCCCCATCGTGAAGGAGAGTGTTGATGAAATCCTCCGTATCACAGGCCCAGCCAGGGAGAACGCCCGGGCTATGGCTGAAGGCCGGGTGAACCTCCCCATTGACTTGAACCAGCATTATGACTTGCGCGAGGCCTCGGCACTGTTGGGTTTTGGCAATTTTTCTAGTGCTAAAACAGTCAGAAACAAGTTGCGGGACCTAGGCATCGCAACATGGGTAAACCGGCGAAAGAGTTCGGTCACCGGGACACAGATTTCTGAGTTTGTTCGCCGCCACAGTCACCTCGCCTCTGTCATGACGGACCCCTTCCGCCTGGACTTGCAGGATGTCCTGTTCGTGCTTCCCTACAACTTTTTCTCGAAGAGGTACTCATTTGTAATGGCCGGATCGGCGATGCCAATGACTCCACAGCGATTGCAGGTAGCACTCAGGAGCAACGGACGAGCGAAGTCCCTCTTCGAGCGGTACGGCAAGTGCGACCCCAAGACCGACAAACCCTATTCCTTTGCGCCCCACGACCCCAGGCACACGCTGACCACCTGGCAGGTCAAGCATGGAATCGATCAGGTTGAGGTGGCAGCCTACTTCGGGCGAAATGTCGAGCGGCCCGAAAGATCCAACGACCCATACATCGACATGAAGCTTGAGGACCTCATGGTCCTGGTTGACAGAGCCCTGGAAACGGGCCGGTTCCAAGGCGGATGGGCCGATGCCATCGGGAGGATCAAGGATCCCGTGAGGCAGGAAGAAGTGCGACACTTCCTGGCGGGAAATGTGAGCTTCAGCCAACTCGGCATTTGTGCCCACCCAGAGGGGACCACTCCTCCGACGATGCCGGAGGCTTGCAGTCGCTGCCCTGGCCTCATTGTCATTCCGGGGAGCCAGGGGCACCAGAAGCGGGCGCTGGAGGTCCAGGCCGAGATCGAGCAACGGATCGCCGCCTACGAGGCCCAGGTGGCAGATGGGGTTTTCATGGCCGGAAAGTGGATGGATATTGAATACGAGCGGCAGGCCAAGCACCGCAGGGTCGTCGAGGTGCTATTCAGTAAGGAAGCCTTGGAACCGGGCGAAGAACCCACTCTTATTCAGATGGGCAACTCTGAGACCAAAGAGTGCTGATATGAAGCATCTGACCAAGGAAGAGATAATCGAAATCGCCACGATCATTGATCGCTGGCCGCTTCCCACGATCCGATTGGAGGCCGTCTGCCGCGAAGTCGAACAACACCTGGGTCGGCGCTACACCCGCCAAAGTCTGATGGACAAGCAGGAAATCAAGGAAGCCTTCCAGCGAGCGAAGGAGCTTCGGGCAAACCCCAATGTGGCGCGGCCTCGTCTAAAGTCCGATGTGCGTATCGAACAGCTTGAGGCGCAGGTAGCCGATCTGAAGCGCATCCTGGGCGAATACGATCTCCGATTCCTCAGGCACCTGGAGGTGCTGTCCGGGTGCAAGGTTGAGGCGTCGGGAGCGCATCTGCTCCCCAAAGACCTGGAGGCCCCTCTGCACCAGGAGATCCCCTACCTCAATCCCAAAAGTAAGAGGTGACCATGAGGAAGAGCGGTCGCCAGGTCGGTGCCGAATACACCGAGGCCCTGCTGACCTACCTCGAAGCACTGCGCCAGGAAGGCAAGGGCCTTCCCGCCCGAGCCGGAAAGGTCTCTGTGGCCGCTGTCGCCCTGGCTTCCGGCGTGGACCAGCAGAGCCTTTACAAGAATCCCAGATGCCGTGAACTGCTAGAGCAGGCGGCCCAGGAACTCGGCCTCCAGGCCATCGAAGCGCGAGCAGTCGGACCCACAACCCAAGATGACGCCAAGACCCAGCGCATCCAGGTCCTCGAGGCCCAGGTAGCCACCCTCAAGGCCGAAGTCGAAGGCCTCCGTCGCCAGTTGAGCCGCTATGCCCACATCGAGCAGCACATGGTCGAGACCGGGAGGCGTGTGATCCTGTGATCGCCCTCACCGTCACCGTGCAGCAGGTCTGGCCCTGGCCTAAGGGTGGCGCTGTCTTTACAGGCAAGGATGACGAAGGCAAACACCACCGGATCCTCGCAGGTCGGTTGGTGCTGCACAGGCCTTCGACGTCAGACAACTGCGAGATGCCCACAGCCAATGCGAGGAAGAGTTCCTGGCGGCCATCGAGAGGGGTGCTCCCATTGTGATCGTGGACAATACGAACGTTCGCGGGGTAGACCAGCGACGTTATGCGAAAAAGGCCAAGGCGATCGGCTGCGAGACGGAACTGCATGTCTTCAGCCCATTGCTGCATGGGAACCCACGGGGCCCGTGGATTACGCAATCAAGCTTATTGAATTGTCCTTGTCCCTTCAGCAACATGCGCCATGGACCACCTGATGGTGTGCGCGCGGAGCGGACGCGCAACCCGCAGGCGGCCCTTGCAGGCCAGCGATGGTCAACCCAGGCAGCCCCAACAAGGAATTTTCCGCGTGACCCACCCCGACTTCTTCAAACGATTGAGGGCCAACGCCATCGCGAAGGGGCAGAGCCTCCTGTTGCGATGGCTGCCCGTGGCTGCAGCACTGGAGAAGGATCCATCAAAGACGGCCTTTCTGGATTGGTCGGAGGTAAGCCAGATTGGTGACCCGAAGATCGATGAGCAGCACAAATTGATGGTCAGCATCATCAATCGGCTGCACATGTTACTGGTGCTTGGACATGACCGTTCGAGGGCAGATGACCTGCTCAAATACTTCATTGATGTGGTCCGAAATCATTTCAACCACGAAGAATCTGTATTGATGGAAAACCACTGTCCCGGCCATGGAGAGCATTTCGACCAGCATTCGAAGGCGATGGTCGAGGTCAATGATCTCCACCGGCAATTCAAGGCCGGCAGGTTGAGTGCCCAGATCCTGCTCCTTCGCCTGAGGTCCTGGATGGTCAGCCATACCAAGGGATTTGACCGGCGACATGCCCGCTACCTGAGCCAGATTGGCCAGGTTCCGGGCTGATGCCCATGCGGCCGGGTTCCTACCCAGAGCGCCGCTGGCGAAAGGGATCACGGTCTGGCCGTTGATGGATTGCCCTCGGGCATCCAGGGGCAGAGGTGGATGACCCCGATAGGGCTCAAGCCATGGCAGCACTTCGGCCTGGAGAAGAGGTGCCTTCGCGCCCTCTCCGCTTTTGCGCTGTCTGGAGCCGATCCGGGTCAGGGGGCTTCCCCTGGATCCCACCCAGTCGTTGACCTCGAGTCACTCCGGAGCTGTCCCGGAGGGACAACACCGGCTGCCAGGTTGGATGAAATGGGACTGTGGCACGGCAAGAGGATCATGCTCGCTGAGCACCTGTCCAATCGGTCAGAGCTGACCTGGATGGCTACGGAGCGGCCCCCTCGCCTGAAACTGAGCGCACTGATGGCATTGGCCCGACCCCGGGCCGCACCCACAAGACACCAGCCAAGATCGGGCATCGCATCCAGGTAGAAACGGCAAACCTGGCCCGTGTCCATGCCCATGCTGAAGACGAGTCGCCCTGCCCAGCCTTCGTCGGGACCCGCGAAGACGGAACGGTCCGGTAGAAGGTGTCCCTTGGAGGGCAGGGGAAGGTGGCGAAGCATGTGGGCGATCTGTGGCTCGGAGGCGTCCTGGCGGACCGCAACCCCTCCCCCATGCGGGAGGGCCGGCCTCCTGCCTGTGAAAGCGAGAAACCTCGAGAGCAAGGGCTGCCAGCAGGCAGCGGTGAGGAAATGAAAGATTCGCATCTACGAAATGTCAGGGAGGATCGGGAGAGAAACAACCTGGAATGCCGCCCTAGATAATCAAGCGTATGGAAGGGGAA
>CAIQPH010000131.1 GCA_903873655.1 uncultured Holophagaceae bacterium
CCGAAGCTCATTCTCCTGGACGAGCCGATGGCCGGCATGAACCTCGAAGAGACGGAGGACATGGTTCGTTTCATCATGGACATCAACAAGGAACGCGGAATCACAGTGATCCTCGTCGAGCACGACATGGGCGTGGTGATGGACATCTCGGACCGGCTCGTCGTCCTGAACTTCGGCGAGAAGATCGGGGAGGGGACGCCGGATGAAGTGCAGGCGGAGCCGGAGGTCATCAGGGCCTACCTGGGCGACGGGGAATCCGTCTTCCACGGGCGGTAGCCAGGGGTATTGACATGACTGCGCCGATGAACGACACCCTTCCCCGCCTGCTCCGGAGCAACGCCGCTAAATACGGCGCCGACAAGGTCGCCCTCCGCGAGAAGGAGTTCGGCGTCTGGCAGCCGCACACCTGGAAGGACTACTTCGAGCACGTCAAGTACTTCACCCTTGGACTCGTCTCCCTCGGGCTCACGAAGGGGGACACGATCTCCATCATCGGCGATAACCGGCCGGAGTGGCTCTTCGCGGAATTGTCGGCCCAGAGCGCCGGAGCGATCGGGATCGGCATCTACCAGGACGCCATCCTCAAGGAAGTCTCCTACATCATCAACCTCGCCGAGTCGAAGTTCATCGTTGCCGAGGACCAGGAACAGGTCGACAAGATCCTCGACATGGGCGACGAACTGACGACCGTGAAGCACATCGTCTACACCGACCCCCGCGGGATGCGGAAGTACGAGGATGCCCGGCTCATCTCCTTCCCGGACGTCGAGGCCCGCGGGCGGGAGTACGAAGGCGCGAACCCAGGCGCCTATGAAGCCCTCGTCGACGCCACCGAGGCCGAGGACCCAGCCCACATCTGCATCACGTCGGGAACGACCGGCCACCCGAAGCTGGCGGTCCTCTCCCATCGGAACATGATCTCGATGGCCACGAATCTCGGGAAAGTCGACCCGAAGCTGGAAACCGATGAGTTCGTAAGCTTCCTGCCGCTGCCCTGGGTCGGCGAGCAGATGATGAGCGTCGCGAGCGGTCTGCTCTTTGGATTCACAGTAAACTTCCCCGAGGAGCCCGAGACCGCCACCGAGAACATCCGGGAGATCGGACCCCACCTTCTATTCAGTCCGCCTCGGGTCTGGGAGAACCTCGCCGCCACGGTCCAGGTCAAGATCCTGGACGCTTCGCCCCTCAAGCGCCTCCTCTACAACTGGTGCCTGCCAATCGGGTACGAATGGGCCGATCTGAAATTCCAGAAGAAGATTCCGACCCTGCTTCAGAAGATCCGCTATTCCATCGCCTACCTCCTGGTCTTCAGGGCCCTCAAGGACCGCATCGGCTTCACCCACATCCGCTCGGCCTCGACGGGGGGGGCCGCCCTGGGCCCGGACACATTCCGGTTCTTTCACGCCCTGGGAGTCAACCTCAAGCAGATCTACGGCCAGACGGAGATCTTCGGCATCTCGTGCATTCACCGGGACGGTGACATCAATTTCGACTCCGTCGGGAAGCCGATCCCGGAGACCGAAATACGCATCGACAACCCCGACCCAAAAGGGGTGGGAGAGGTCGTCTCGCGGAGCCGAGCTCTCTTCCAGGGCTACTACAAAGCCGAGGCCGCCACGAGCGAGACCATCGTGGATGGCTGGCTCCGCTCCGGGGACGCCGGATACTTCGACGAGAATGGGCATCTGGTCATCATCGACCGCATGAAGGACATCATGACCCTTCAGAGCGGCGAGCGCTTCAGCCCTCAGTTCATCGAGAACAAGCTGAAGTTCAGCCCCTACGTCAAGGAGGCCGTCTGCGTCGGCCAGGGGCATGACTTCGTCATCTCGCTCATCTGCCTCGATTTCAGCATCGTCGGGAAGTGGGCGGAGGACCACCGGATCGGATACACCACCTACACCGACCTCGCCTCGAAGGCTGAGGTCTACGAGCTTATCGAGAAGGAGGTCCGCAAGGTCAACGCCACCCTCGTGGGGTCCCAGCGGATCCGGAAGTTCGCGCTCCTGTACAAGGAACTCGACGCCGACGACGACGAACTCACGCGCACCCGGAAGGTCCGTCGGACGTTCGTCGACCAGAAGTACGCCGACATCATCGGAGGGATCTACGAGGGGAAACCCCAGATCCCGATCGACGCCGTCATCAAGTACCAGGACGGCAAGACATCGCAGCTCAAAACCACGATTCATGTCCGTGATCTTGGCCCCCCCGACGAAGACCGGCCAGCCGCCACCTGAAGCAGAACAAAAGAGACAACCAGGAGAATCCATGGAGTTCTACCTCCAGCTCGTGATTTCAGGGCTCGTGCTCGGCTCGATCTACGCGCTCGTGGCCCTGGGCTTTGCGATCATCTTCAAGTCGACCGGCGTCGTGAACTTCGCCCAGGGCGAACTCATGATGTTCGGGGCCTATTTCTGCTTCTCCATGGTCGTGCAGTACAAGGTCCCCTGGTTCTGGGCCTTCCTCCTGACCCTCGTCTTCTCCGTCCTTCTCGCCCTCCTGGTGGAGCGGCTCATCCTGCGGCCGATGATCGGCGAACCGGTCATCTCGATCATCATGGTGACGATCGGCTTGTCCTCGGTGCTGCGCAGCATCGTGACCGCCATCTGGGGAACGCAAATCCAGATCTACGAGCCGCCCCTCTTCCCCGAGACGGCCGTGAACGTGATGGGTATCCCGACCAGCCAGGTCTACCTCTGGAGCTTCGGCCTCTCGGCGGTGCTCCTCGGGCTCTTCGCCCTCTTCTTCAAATACTCGAAGGCTGGCGTGGCGATGCGGGCCACAGCCTTCTCGAACCAGGTGGCCCTCTCCATGGGCATTCCCGTGAAGAACATCTTTGCCCTCGCCTGGTGCATCGCCTCGGTGGTCTCGGCGATCGGAGGAATCCTGATCGGCAGCATCAACGGCATCAACGTCCAACTCGGTCACTTCGGCCTGAAGGTCTTCCCGGCAGTCATCCTCGGTGGACTCGACTCGATTCCCGGGGCCGCCCTCGGCGGCCTTATCGTGGGAGTCCTGGAGAACCTGTCTGACGGCGTCCTGAAGAGCGTTTTCGGCCTCCAGGGAATCAAGGAAGTCGCTCCCTACGTCTTCCTCGTCATCATCCTGATGATCAAGCCATATGGCCTCTTCGGGAAAAAGGAGATCGAGCGGGTATGAGCGTAGCCCACTGCGGAGACTTCCGGCAATCGTACCGGGATGACACCAAGATCCTCGAGACCCGGTTCGTCAGGGTTTCGGTCGGCGTCTTCCTCGTCTTCCTCTATGTCTTCCCACTCTTCTCGTCCAACTACGTCACCAGCACGATGACTACGATCGCGATCGCAGTCATCGGGGCCCTCGGCATCAACATCGTCACCGGCTTCACGGGGCAGATCTCGCTGGGTCAGGGCGCCTTCATGGGGGTCGGCGCGTTCGCCTGCTCCTACTTCATGCGGGTCGCCCACCTGCCCTTCTGGATCGCCATGCCCCTCGCCGGCCTCACGGCGGCGGCCGTCGGCATGGTGTTCGGCCTGCCCAGTGCCCGCTTGAAGGGGCTCTATCTCGCCATCGCCACCCTGGCTGCGCAGTTCATCCTCCAGTACGTGTTCATGCACCTGGACCCCATCACAGGGGGCAGCAATGGCATCCAGTCTCCTCCCCCGGAGTTCGGGTCCTTCGTCTTCGACGGGGACCGTTCCAAGTACTACCTGACGATCACCCTTGCCGTCTTGGCCGTCCTCTTCACGACGAACCTGATCCGATCCCGGAACGGCCGGGCCTTCATCGCGGTCCGCGACCATCATCTCTCCGCCGAGATCATGGGCGTCAACCTGTTCAAGTACCGGCTCCTGTCTTTTTCTGTGAGCGCCTTCTACGCGGGAATCGCCGGGAGCCTCTGGGGGATGTACACGGGCTACATCTCTGCGGAGCAGTTCACCATCATGGAGTCGATCAACTACCTCGCGATGATCATCATCGGCGGCCTCGGCAGTGTCCTCGGCTCCATCTTCGGCGCCATCTTCATGACCCTGCTTCCGCAGGTGCTGACGGTCGGCACGGGGTCGCTCGCCGCTATCTTCCCGAAGATCGGCTTCCTGATCATGAGCTTCAAGGATGGCGTGTTCGGGATCATCGTCATCCTCTTCCTGATCTTCGAGCCGGACGGCCTCGCCCACCGCTGGAGGATGATCAAGGCCTACTGGAAGCTATACCCCTTCAGCTACTGACGCTGTGATTGAGTAGAGGAGACGGCCGACTTATGCCATTCTGGAACCACCTCAACCACAATCTGCAGATGCCGTCCGACTCGATCGGCAATCCGTACCTGCTGCAACCCTCTTCCATCTCAAAAAGGAGATCGAAATGAAACGTCTGACCACGTCCATCGCGCTCGCCGCAATGGCCCTCCTGGCTGCGCCCCTCATGGGGCAGGAGATCGTCATCGGCAATATCGCCGACATTACGGGAGGCACCGGTGATGTCGGCAAGCCCTATGCCGAAGGGATCAAGGCCTACACCGACTACATCAACTCCGCTGGCGGCATCAACGGCAAGAAGATCAAGCTCCTGCAGCAGGACTATGCCTACAAGATCCCCGAGGCGCTCTCCCTGTACAAGAAGTTCAAGGACCAGGACAAGGTCGTCGCCATCCAGGGTTGGGGCAGCGGTGATACCGAGGCACTCAAGGAGCAGGTCGCCAAGGATCAGATCCCCTACTGGTCAGCCTCCTACTCGGCCCACCTGACGGACCCGACCAAGTCTCCCTACAACTTCTTCTGCGCCCCGGACTACTCGACCGCCCTCCGGGCCGGGCTCAAGTACATCAAGGATAACTGGAAGGAATCACGCAAGCCCAAGGTGGCCTTCGTCTATCCCGACAACGGCTATGGCAAGGCCCCCATCCCTGGTGGCAAGAAATACGCCCTTGAACTTGGCTTCGACATCGTCGGTGAGGAGAACGTCGATTTGAAGGCCCTGGAGGCCACCACCCAACTCCTTAACCTTAAGAAGAGCAACCCGGACTTCGCCTGGGTCGGCGGTACCAAGCCCTCCACCGCCGTGATCCTCAAGGACGCCAAAAAGCTCGGTCTCCGCACAAAGTTCTTCGGCAACATCTGGAGCGCGGATGAAGGCACGCCGAAGCTCGCGGCCGGAGCCGAAGAAGGCTTCCTGGTGGTCATCGGCGCCGCCCTCTATGGCGACAAAGGCCCCGGGATGGATGTCATCAAGAAGTTCACCAATAACCAGCCTCAGGTGAGCAGCTGGATTCGCGGCTGGGTCTCGATGATGACGATGTGCGAGGTCCTCAAGGCCGCCGACAAGAACAAGGAGCTGACCGGCCCCGGGATCAAGAAGTACGCTGAGCAGCTGAAGAACTTCGACACCCAGGGACTCACGGCTCCCATCACCTACACGGGCACCGATCATCGCCCGTTCATGTCGGTCATCCTGGCCGAACTCCAGGGCGGCAAGATGGTGAAGAAGGCCACGATCGAGCTCCCGCGCAAGGCGGAATGGCTCGGCCTTTAATCTCTTGAATAAAGGCGGGGGGGACCTCTCTCCCCCGCCTTTCTCGGCCTCGCCTGGCCGATGTTCTCCGCACGAAAGGGAGCGAAGAGCCGAATCCCATGCTGACCGTCAATAACATCGAAGTCGTCTACAGCGACGTGATTCTGGTCCTCAAAGGGCTGTCCCTCTCCTGCGAGGAGGGGAAGATCACCACGCTCCTTGGCGCGAACGGGGCCGGGAAGTCCACGACCCTCAAGGCCATCTCCGGACTCCTCAAGAGCGAGGAGGGCGAAGTGACGAAGGGAACCATCGAGTTCATGGGCGAGAAAATCAACGGCATGGCCCCGGAGAAGATCGTCCGCAAGGGGATCTTCCAGGTCATGGAGGGCCGCCGGGTGTTCGAGGACCTCGACGTGGTCGAGAACCTCCGCTGCGGCGCCTATACGCGAACCGACCGGGCGGGCGTCAAGCGGGACATGGACCTCGTGTTCGACTACTTCCCCAGGCTCAAGGAACGCCGACACCAGCTTTCCGGCTACCTCTCGGGCGGTGAGCAGCAGATGCTCGCCATCGGCCGGGCCCTGATGGCCAGGCCGAAGCTGCTCCTCCTGGACGAGCCAAGCCTGGGGCTGGCCCCCCTGCTCGTGAGGGAGATCTTCCGCATCATCTCGAAAATCAACGAGGAGGAGAAGACGACGATCCTCCTGGTGGAACAGAATGCCTCGCTGGCGCTCCAGGTCGCGAAATACGGCTACATCATGGAGATGGGCAAGGTTGTCCTGGACGGCCCCTGCGAGAAGCTGCGCGAGAACCCCGACGTCAGGGAGTTCTACCTCGGCATCGGCGAAGGCGGCACGAAGCGCTCCTTCAAGGACGCGAAGCACTACAAGCGGCGCAAGCGCTGGCTATCGTAGGACCTGGGAAGGGCGTATGGATCGGACGACCGGATTCCTGAACGAGGACCTGGAGAGGAAAAGCTGGGAGGAGCAGCGGGCCCTCCAGGCCGTGCGCCTCGGCGAGGTCGTCGCCCACGCCGCCGCACACGCCCCGGCGATCGGCGCCCTCCTCCGGTCCGCGGGAGTGGTCCCTGCCGACATCCGGAGCCTCGAGGACCTCGCCCGGCTGCCGGTCACCCCCAAGGCGCGGCTCGTGGAACTGCAGAGGGAGAACCCGCCCTTCGGCGGCCTCCTCGCGGTGCCTCTCCATCAGGTCCGCCGCATCTTCCGGTCGCCGGGCCCCATCTACGACCCTCAGGGATTCGATGAGGGGTGGGGCTGGGAGGAGGCACTGTTTGCCGCCGGATTCCGACGGGGCGATGTCTGCATCAACACGTTCGGGTACCAGATGACTCCGGCCGGGATGATGTTCGACGACGCCCTCGGGGCGCTGGGATGTCCGCTCGTCCCGACGGGCGTGGGCGACAAGGAGGTCCAGATCGAGATCCTCCGCGCCCTGGGTGTCACCGGGTTCGTCGGGATGGCCTCCTTTCTGCTCCAGATCGGCGAGCGGGCGAAGGAGCAGGGCCTCGATCCTGCTAAGGACTTCGGCTTGCGCGCCGCCTTCACCACTGCCGAACCCCTTTCCGATACCCTCCGGGCCTCGGTGGAGGGACTCTTCGGGGCCACTGTCCGTCAGGGCTTCGGAACTGCGGACTGCGGCTGCCTCGCCTACGAGTGCCACGCCCAGGAAGGAATGCACCTCGCCAGTCGCGCCATCGTCGAGATCGCCGATCCTGAGACAGGCCGTCCCCTGGGCCCCGGTGAAGTCGGCGAGATCGTGGTGACCCTCTTCAACCGGGCCTATCCCCTGCTCCGGTTCGGGACGGGGGACCTCTCGGCGGTCGACCCCGGGGACTGTGCCTGTGGGCGGAGGTCCCCAAAGCTCCGTGGCTGGCTTGGCCGCTGCGACCAGCTCGTCAAGGTGAAGGGCATGTTCCTACACCCCGGTTCGATCCAGATGGCGATGCGCGGGTTCCCGGAAGTAACCCGCTACCGCGCGCTCGTCACCAGGTCCGGCAGCCGCGACGTCCTGACGGTCCGGGCCGAGGCCACAGCCCAGGATGACGGGCTCAAGGCCCGGATCGAGGAGCGCCTTCGCGCGGTCCTCCAGGTCGGAGCTGCGGTCGAATGGGCGGCCGGAGAAACCCTCCCTGCCGACGGAAAGGTCATCGAAGATCTCCGGAAGTGGGACTGAGCTCATGCCCCAAAAAAAATCCGAAGAACGCCTCCTGGCCGCCATCCACGAGATCTTCTCGCACAAGATCCCCTTCAATCGCGTGCTCGGTCTTGAGGTGGTGTCGCTCGCGAACGAGGCCCCGGTCCTGAGATTTATGATGCAGCCAGAACTGGTCGGCAATTTCCTGCGCGGGACCCTGCATGGCGGTGTGATCTCTTCGGTGATCGACGTCACCGGCGGGCTCACGGCCTTTCTCGGGCTGCAGCGCAAACTGCACGATGTCTCGCTCGAGGAGCGCCTGCAGCGATTCGAACGCATCGGCACCATCGACATGCGGGTCGACTACCTGCGCCCCGGCATGGGCGAGTGGTTCGAGGCGCGGGGCTACCTCCTACGCACAGGCAACAAGGTCGCAGTGACGCGCATGGAACTGAACAATAACAAAGGCGAACTGATCGCGATCGGCACCGGAGCCTACACGGTCGCTTAGACCCGGAGGCGCCCGGCTACTTCTGGCGTTTGGCCAGGAGCTTCTCGATCTCCGTGAGCGATCTGTCCATCAGCCGGGCCGCAGCATTGACGGCGTCGGGCTTCAGCAGGTCGACCCCGGCGGCCCGGAGCGTCTCCACCGGCGGCTGGCTCGCGCCGGACCCCAGGAACCCCAGGTAGCCTTCCAGAGCTTTCGGGTCGCCAGTCTGGACCTTCTCCGCCAGTGCCACCCCGCTGGAGAGCCCGATGGCATACGAGTACATGTAGAACTTGTAGTAGAAGTGAGGCACCAGGGCCCACTCGATGTCGTCGTCATCATCCATCACGTAGTCGGGGCCATAGTACGCACGGATGAGGTTGCCGTAAGTCCGGTTGAGGAACTCGGCAGTGACGGGCTCGCCCTCCTCGATGGCCGTGGCCACGGCGAGTTCGTACTCAGCGAAGAGGGCCTGTCGCCAGATGGTTCCCGTGAGGCGACCCACCAGTTCCGTCAAAAGATAGAGCTGCTCGTCATCGCCCTTCGCCCCGGCAAGGAGGTGGTCTGAGAGCAGTTTCTCGTTGAAGGTCGACGGAATTTCAGCCAGCGTGAGCCATGTATCCGAAGTCGAGTACGGTTGGATCGACATCGACAGGTACTGCTGCATGGCGTGGCCCATCTCGTGGGCCAGAGTCGAGGCGTCGTTGTAGCGATCCTGGTAGTTCATTTTCACGAAGGGATGGACCCCGTAGGCGAAGGAAGAGAAAGCCCCGCTCTCCTTATCCTTGTGGGGGTAGACATCCACCCAGCCGTTCATGGGGTCCAGTCCCTTCTTCAGCACCTTCCCGTAGTCCGCGCCCAGAGGGGCCATGGCGGCAAGAATGACCTTTCCTGCCTCCTCGTATGAAACCGTCCGATCGACACCCGGAACGAGCGGAATGGCGAGATCATAGAGATGGACGTCAGGGAGACCCAGGGCCTTCTTCCGCAGGCCGACGTAGCGGTGGAGGGGGGCGAGGTTGGCCCGGACACCTGCGATCAGGGCCCGGTAGACCGCCGAGGGGAGATGGTCCTTGTCCATGTAGGCATCGAGGGCCGAGTCATAACCCCGGGCCCTGGCCAGGAACACGTGGTGCCCGATTTCCCCGGCCAGCGTGCCGGCGTAGATGTCCTGGTGGGTCTTGAGGCTCTTAAGCAAAGCCGCCGAGGCATCCCGCCGGAGATTTCGGTTGGGCGACAGGCGGAACTTCAACCTGTTCGAGAGATTGAGTTTGACCCTCTGCCCGTTTTCATCGGTGATCTCGGGAACTGGGATGTCAGCTCGGGCGGCGCGGTAGATTTTTTCGTAGGGCGAGGGAATTTCATTCAGATCAATCTCCGCCCAGAGGTGGTCACCTGCCTGGGCCAGAATCTGCTCCGATTCCACCGTAAGGACCCTGCTCCGTCGCCGGCGCAGTTCGTCAAGGTAGGGGCGGTAGGCTGCCAGCTTTGGGTCCTTGGCGTAGCCCGCCGCCATTCCTTCATCGGGGATGGCCAACACCTCAGTCCGGATGAAGCCAGTGGCCTCCATGAAGTCCGAGAGCGCTTTCTGGCCTCGGCCGGCATGGGCATTCGCCGCCGGCGACTTCTCATCCGTCACGAGGCGAAGGCTGGACCAGAGGGACAGCTTCTTCACCAGGAGCCGAGTCTCGAAATAGAGGTCGAGGCAGGCCCGGAGCTGGACCGGATCGGCCAGTTTCCCGCGAAATTCGAGGAGCGCTGCTCGAGCAGCCGTGGCCTTGGCTAGCCCAGCCTCGAAGGCAGTGGCCTCGGTGAACAGCGGCTTCAGGTCCCACTTGGTTGAATCCGGGATGGCGGCCCGCTCCATGCTCGAGTCCGGCTTGAAGCGAGGAGGCTCTCCGGCCTGCGACGGAACTGCAGCTACCAGGAGGAAGACGAGGAGAAGGGTAAGCGCCTGGTGGGCGTGCGGAGTCTGCAGGTTCGCTGGCTTCATCATGGGATTCACCTCTGGGAGTGCCTGTGGAAGGTCAGATGTCCGAATCCAGGGGCCCCAGCTTCTGGGTCAGGGCGCCCACACCACTGGCGAGGAGGGTGTGTTCGTAGATGCGGAGCTGGCTCCGGAGGGGCGGGTCCTGCGGGTCGAGGCCGCAGCGGATCACTTCGCCCTGGGAACCCAGGACGCGGCCCTTCAAGGTGTCGTGCAGCTGCAGTTCGACCATCTCCATGACCTGGGCCGCCAGGATCGGGTCCACCAGGGGGAAGGCCAGCTCGACCCGGCGGTCGAGGTTCCTGGGCATGAGGTCCGCGCTGGACAGGAGGGTCTCCGGCTGGCCGTCATTGGCGAAATGATAGATCCGCGCATGTTCCAGGAAGCGGTCGATGATGGACAGGGCCCGGATGTTCTCCGACAGCCCGGGCACGCCGGGTCGCAGGCAGCAGGTGCCCCGCACGATGAGGTCCACCTTCACACCCTCCCGGCTGGCCTCATAGAGCAGCTGGATGAGGTGGGGATCCACCAGGGCGTTCATCTTGAGCACCGTGCGCGCGGGGCGGCCCGCGCGGGCATGGCCGATCTCCCGCTGGATGCGTGCCCGGAGGGCCTTCTTCAGGTGCTGGGGGGCCAGGAGCAGGCGGTGGAACCGGGGCGGCCGCGTGTAGCCTGTGAGCATGTTGAAGAGGTTCGAGAGATCCTCGCCGAATTCGGGCCGCGCCGTGAGCAGGCCCACGTCCGAATAGAGCCGGCTGGTGCGCTCGTTGTAGTTGCCCGTGCCCAGGTGGCAATAGCGCTTGATGCCGCTGGCCTCCTGGCGCACCACGAGGCAGGCCTTGCAATGGATCTTGTGGTTGGGCAGCCCGTAGACCACGTGGGCCCCGGTTTTTTCGAGGCGCCTGGCCCAGGCGATGTTGGCAGCTTCGTCGAAGCGGGCCCGCAGTTCCACGATGGCGGCCACCTGCTTCCCGCGCTCTGCCGCCCGTTCCAGCGCCGCGGCCACGGGGCTGTTGGCCGTCACGCGGTAGAGGGTCATCTTGATGGCGAGCACTTTCGGATCTTCAGCCGCCTCGCGCACGAAGCGCACCACGCTATCGTCGAAGCTCTGGTAGGGATGGTTCAGCAGGATGTCGTTGCGGGAGATGGCGTCGAAGATGCTGCCGGTCTGGTCGAGCTGGGGCACAGGCAGGGGCGGCAGCGGCGTGTCCTTGAGATGGGGCAGGTCCAGCTGCCCGTAGAGCTGCATCAGATCGGAAAAGGCGGTGAGGCCCGAGCAGGGATAGAGGTCCTCGGGGCTCAGCTCCATCTCTTCGTTAAGCAGGTCCAACAAGTTGGAGGACATGCCCTGTTCGTATTGAAGGCGGACCACCGCGCCGCGCCGCCGGTCGCGCAGGCTCTCCTCCACGGTCTTCAGGAGATCCTCGGAGGGGTCCTCCTCCACTGGCAGGTCCGAGTCACGGGTGACGCGGATGGCGTGGCAGCTCTTCACTGTGTAGCCCAGGAAGAGCCGCGACAAGTGGTGCCGCACCACGTCCTCCAGCATCACGAACGCGTGCGTGCCCGGAGCCGAGGGCACCCGCAGAAAGCGGGAGGCCAGCCCCGTGGGCACGTGGATGAAGGAAAGCTCCGAGGCCGGCAGGTCCCCGTCCAGCAGGTCCTCGTCCGGCTCCAGTTCCACCACGAGCACCAGGGCCCGGTTGCCCAGGCGGGGAAAAGGATGACCTGTATCCACGGCCAGCGGCGTGATCAGGGGCAGCAGGCTCCGCTCGAAGTAGTCCAGGGCAAAGGCGCTCTGTGCTTCGTCTAGGTTCCGGGGACCCAGGATGGCGATGCCAGCGGTCTCCAGCTGCGGTTCGAGAATGGCGTGGAACAGTTCATGCTGGCGGGCGGAGTAGTCGTGGATCCTGGATGACACCCGCTCCAGCAGCTGGCGGGGGGTCAGGCCATCCGGCCCTGGCTGGGTGATCCCGGCATCAATCTGCCGCCAGATGCCCGCCACCCGGACCATGAAGAATTCATCCCAGTTGCTCGACACGATGCTGAGGAACTTCACGCGTTCCAGCAGGGGCACCGTGGAGTCCTCGGCTTCCTCCATGACCCGGGCATTGAAATCCAGCCAGCTCAACTCGCGGTTGAGCAGTTCCTCGGGGCGGGGGATGGGGTGGAACACAGCTATGCCTCAGTTCACGGATGATACAACCCGGTTGTAACAGACTGATGGTACAGGTGATGGACGGTTCGTCCCGAAGAACTTCCTTTGCTTTCATGGCTACTTCAGGCAGAATCAGTGGTTCGGCCTTCCACGGGGAGGGCTTGAACGGTCCGCCCGGACCCATCCCAACGAGAGGGCAGTGTCTGGCTGCCAGGTAGGAGGAAACCCATGTCCCAGGAAGTTCTGATCGTCCCCAAGCGCGAGACCCATGGCAAGGCTGCCATCCGCGACCTCAAGAAGAGCGGCCTGATCCCCGCCGTAGTCTACGGCCTGAAGGAACCCCCGGTCGCCATCGCGATCAGCCCCAAGGTAGTGGCCCGGGTGCTGGCCAGCGATTCGGGCATGAACTCCGTGATGTTCCTCCAGCGCGAAGGCACGGACATCAAGCGTCACGTCATCATCAAGGACCTCCAGCGCGACCCCCTCACCGGCCGCCTGCGTCATGTCGACTTCATGCGCGTGGACATGAGCCTTAAGGTGCGCGTCAAGGTGCCCGTGCGCCTCGTCGGAATCCCCATCGGTGTGAAGAGCATGGGCGGCGTGCTTGATTTCGCCCACCGCGAAATTGAGATCGAAAGCCTGCCCAGTGCCATCCCCGCCCACATCGACGTCGACATCAGCAACCTGGCCGTGGGTGATAGCATCCGCTTCGAGCAACTGACCCTTGGCCCCAACGTCATCATCTCGGGCGATGCCCACCAGGTGGTCTGCTCCGTCCACGGTAAGGCTGCCGAGGAAGAGGCCGTCGTCGCCCCCGTGGTGGCCGCAGCCGAGCCCGAAGTGGTCAAGAAGGGCAAGAAGGACGACAAGAAGTAGTGCTTTGATCCTTGATCCTTCAGTGCGACAAACGCGGCCTTGGCCGCGTTTGTCGTTAACGCGCGGGCGAAGTCCGCGCGCAATGGGCTGAATGCATGTGGACACTCGTTCCTTTGGGGAATCCTGGGCCTGAATACCAGGACACGCGGCATAACCTCGGCCGGCTGCTGCTGCAGCGCTGGATGGCGGAGCGCAACCTCGCGCCAGCCCCGAGGAAGCGCTTCCCCTCCGGCGCGCTCTACCCCCTGGCGGACCGGCTGCAGGCCCTGGTGCCCAGCGGCTACATGAACCTTTCCGGCGAGGCCTGCCTGCAAGCCTCCTCGGCAGGCCTCTACCCGCGTCGGCTCGTAGTCCTCCACGACGACAAGGATCTGCCGCTTGGCATGGGCCGGTTCCGTCTGGACGGGTCGGATGGCGGGCACAACGGGCTGCGCTCCGTGTTTGACTGTCTGGGCACCGAGGAGGTCGCCCGCCTGCGCCTGGGCATCGGCCCCTTCCAGCGTCCCTTGGCGGACTTCGTGCTGGGCCGCTGGACCGACCCCGAGTGGGAGCGCCTCGATGCCCTCGACGCTCCCTTTGCCAAGTTCCTGGAATTGCTGGCGGGGGCGGAGGAGCTGGGAGGCCTCGCCAACCGAGTAAACAGCGCGATGTTCTGGGGCTAGGTGCCCTCCCTTCACCGGGCTCCAATGCGAGTTTGATGTATCGGTACACTCAGGTGGGGCCCGGGTTGACCAGGTCGTGAGCCCGGCCCAGGCCCTTCAGGAGCGGGGGCGGGAACGGAACCAGTCGCCGAGGCTGCCGAAGGTGCCAGTAGTGAGCTGGTAGCCCACGTAGAAGAAGGTCTGCCGCTCGCCCGAGACGTTCCGCCCGACGCTGAACAACAGGTGGTGCTTCTCCGAGAGGTTCACCTGGCCACCAGCATTGAAGCCGTTGGAAGGCTGGGTATCCAAGGTCATCGCAGAGTTGTGGAAGGCTTCGATGCCAAGGGTCAGATGCTCGCCCAGGTCCCGCTGGAGCAGCCAGCCCGCATAGGTCCAGTTCCGGTTGCCCAAGCCGGGATTCCGCCACCAGCCATAGCCTCCATAGGTGGCCCAGGGGCCCCAACTCTTCTGGATCCAGACCGGCAGGTAGACCTGCGTGTAACCCGCGCCGAGGCCCTTGTCGGCATCGCCAGTGGGGATTTCCACCAGGGGGAAGAGGCCGATCTGCGGGAGGGTGTCCGTCTCCTTCACGAAGCGGAACTTGAGCCCAACCTCCAGGTCGCCCAGTCCACCCTGGCTCGGAGGGTTCGCGCTTCGGTCGTAGGCGTAGGGGATGACAAGGTGGACCTGGGTGTCCGCCAGTACCCCGTAGTTGAACTCCACCGCGGGTCCCACCCCGGTGCTGGTGCCAGGAACGTGCTGGCCTGCCGAGAACAGGTACAGCTCCAGATGGCCCAGGTCCACCGGCTGGGGATCATCGGTCCTGAACGGTGGGCCGGCGTCCACCTCCAAGCTTGTCAACCCAAGGAGCAGCAACGTGAAAACCTTGGAGTTCATGGCTGGATTCCTTAGATTCACGGCGCGGGTACCGTCCAATCCACCGGGTTGGGCTCCGGTGATACTACCGCCTGATCTGATTGAACATTTCCCCTGCCGACGGCATCCACCATCCAGCAGCACACTCGTTCCACCCGCCGGTGGAACCACCGTGAAGGGAGAATCCGATGAACCGTTTAATGCTCCGCTCCATCGCCTTGGGCCTGTTGACCTGCGCAATCCCGGCCTTCGCGGCCTTGAAGGCCGGTGAGAAGGCGCCCGACTTCCAGGCCAAGGCCTCCATGGCCGGGAAGGAACTCAATTTCTCCCTGTCCATGAACCTGATGAACGGGCCCGTGGTCCTCTACTTTTATCCGGCTGCCTTCACGCCGGGTTGCACCCTTGAGGCCCATGCCTTCGCCGAGGCTGTAGATCAGTTCAAGGCCCTGGGCGCCACCGTAATCGGCGTGTCCCACGACGACCTCGACAAGCTCAACCGGTTCTCCATGAGCGAGTGCCGGGGGAAGTTCGCCGTAGTCGCCGACGAGGACCAGCACATCATGAAGGCCTATGGCGCCATCCTGCCAGCCAATCCCCTGCGCGCCAACCGGACCTCGTACGTCATTGCCCCGGACGGCCGGATCCTATACACCTTCACAGACTTGAAACCCGACCTCCACGTGGCGAACACCCTGGAGGCCCTGCGGGTCTGGAAGGCGCAGTCCACGAAGTAGGGTCCCGGAGTTCGAGACTTTCCGTTGATTTCCAAGCCTTTCCACGCGAAACTACACCTTCGCGTCCTCCGCTGGAGGGCTCTTCCTTGCTCCCTGGAATCCACAAGGGGGCTTCACATCCACAAGGATGACAGATGCGTCGCTATGAGACCATCTTCATCGCCTCCCCCACGCTGACAGACGAGCAGAGCGATGAGCTCGTCAAGCAGTACGAGGGGATCATTGCCGAGCAGGGTGGCGAACTGCTCAAGACCGACAAGTGGGGCCGCAAGAAGCTGGCCTACGAAGTCCAGAAGTTCAGCGAGGGCTACTACACCCTGTTCGAAATGAACGCGGGCCCCACCCTCATCGCCGAACTTGAACGCCGCTTCCGCAACAACGACGCGGTGATCAAGTACCTCAGCGTCCGCATGGACGTGGCCGAGAAGGCCGCGGGCCGCACGAAGCAGCGCATCGAGCGCGAAGCCAAGCGCAAGGCCCAGGCCGGCATCAAGGAACGTTCCCTTGAAGAGGTGATGGGATGAA
>CAIQPH010000132.1 GCA_903873655.1 uncultured Holophagaceae bacterium
ACACCCTGAACAGCGGCCACGTCATCCCCGGCTACGGCCACGCCGTGCTGCGCAAGACCGATCCCCGCTATGTCGCGCAGATGGAGTTCTGCCTCAAGCACCTGCCCAACGACCCGCTCTTCAAGGTCGTCAACATGATCTACAAGGTGGCCCCCGGCGTGCTCACCGAGCACGGCAAGACCAAGAACCCCTGGCCCAATGTCGACGCGCAGAGCGGCGTGATCCAGTGGTACTACGGCCTGGTCGAGTATGACTTCTACACCGTGCTCTTCGGCGTCGGCCGCGCCCTCGGCGTGCTGGCCAACATCACCTGGGACCGCGCTCTCGGCTACGCCATCGAGCGCCCCAAGTCCGTCACCACCGCCATGCTCGAAGAGTGGGCGGCCAAGGGCGGCCGGAAGTAGGTCGGTTCCACCTAGTCAGTCATCCTCACGCAGAAAAGGGGCGGGCCAAATGGCCCGTCCCTTTTCTGCGCTAGCTGCGTGCCGCAGCACTAGCCTTCACAAATGCAGTAAAGAGTGGATGGGGGTTCAAGGGCCGGCTCTTGAACTCGGGATGGAACTGGCAGGCCAGGAAGTAGGGGTGGTCCTTCAGTTCCACGATCTCCACGAAGACGCCATCCGGGCTCATGCCCGTGAACAGCAAACCCTTGTCCTCCAGCGCCTTCCGGTATTCGTGATTGAACTCGTAGCGGTGGCGGTGGCGTTCGCTGATCTCGGTGCTGCCATAGGCCTTGGCGGCCTGGCTCTCGGGCGCGAGACGGCAGGGATAGGCGCCCAGGCGCATGGTGCCACCCAACTCTTCCACGTCGACCAGTTCGCGGAGTTTGAAAATGACGCGATGCTTGGGCGCATCGTCGAACTCGGTGGAATCGGCGCCGTCGAGGCCGGCTACGTTCCGGGCGAACTCCACCGAAGCCATCTGCATGCCCAGGCAGATGCCGAAGAAGGGGATGTTATGTTCCCGGGCGTATTGGATGGACTTGATCATGCCGCTGGTGCCCCGCACGCCGAACCCGCCGGGCACCAGGATGCCGTGGCAGTCCTGGAGTAAGGCCGCCGGGTCCTGGTTCTCCAGTTCCTCGGCCTCGATCCACTTCAGGTCCACGTGGGTCTCAAGCCCATAGCCCGCGTGATGCAGGGCCTCGATGAGGCTCTTGTAGCTCTCCTTGAACTCCACGTACTTGCCCACGATGCCGATCCGCACGCTGCCTTTGGGATTGCGGATGCGATGCAGCAGCTTCTCCCAGGCGCTCAGGTCGGGTGTCTTCTCGCCGAGGCCCATGAGGGCTGCCACCTTGGCATCCAGCCCTTCGAGGTGCAGGTTCAGGGGCACCTCGTAGATGGAGTGGGCATCCCGGGCACTGAACACCGCGTCCTGCGTGACGGAACAAAACAGGGCGATCTTGTCCTTCAGGTCCCGGGGAATGTCCTGCTCGGCGCGGCAGAGCAACACGTCCGGCTGGATACCCAGGGCCCGCAGCTCCTTGACGCTGTGCTGGGTGGGTTTCGATTTCAACTCGCCCGCAGCCTTGATGAAGGGCACGTAAGTAAGGTGCATGTTGAGGGCGTTGGCCTTCATCTGGGCATCCAGGCCGGCCTCCAGCTTGAACTGGCGGATGGCCTCGATGAAGGGCTGGCTTTCGATGTCGCCCACAGTGCCGCCGATCTCCACGATCACCACGTCCATGTCCTTGGCGACCTTTTTCATCACGCCCTTGATCTCGTCGGTGATGTGGGGGATCACCTGCACGGTCTTGCCCAGGTAGTCGCCCCGGCGCTCCTTCTGGATC
>CAIQPH010000133.1 GCA_903873655.1 uncultured Holophagaceae bacterium
ATATCAGGCTCCTTGGTCATCGCGGTGTAGACGCACCGCACATGAACAAGGAGGTACTGCATGAAGGCAGTCAGTCTATCTTTGTCCCGGTTGGAGGGCGATCTGCAAATGGCAGCTCGCGCGAAAGGGACTATCCAGCAATACATTGCGTCGATCCGGCGCTTTGAGGAATTCCTCGGTGCGGAGGTGGGCGAAGCGGATCAGAAGGCCATCCGGCACTGGGTGGACCATCTCCAGACCCAACCCATCGGCCCCGAGCGGCTGCGCTGCCACTACTCGGCGCTGAAGTTCCTCTACGGGCGGACGCTGGGGCAGCCGGAGAAGGTGGCCTTCATCTCGATGCCGAGGAAAGATTCGCCCCTGCCCACGGTGCTGAGTCCCGCCGAGGTCCAGCGGGTGCTGGATGGCTTCCTGGTCGCCAAGTATCGCGTGTTCTTCGCCCTGATCTACGCCACGGGCCTACGGATCCGGGAGGCCAGCCTGCTGCAGACCTCGGACATCGACTCGATGCAGCAGGTCATCCATGTGCGGCATGGGAAGGGGGGCCGGGAACGCCTGGTGCCCATGAACGCGAAGCTCTACGGGTTGCTGAAGGCCTATTACAAGCATGAGCGCCCGCCCCAGCCCTGGTTGTTCACCACGAAGGCCGGTCGTCCACTCTGCCACGAGACAGCGCGGAGAGCCCTGCTTTGCGCCTCGGCCGTGGCGGGTATCGGGAAGGTGGTTACGCCTCACATGCTTCGGCATAGCTTCGCCACGAACCTGCTGGAACACGGCACGGACCTGCGAAAGATCCAGGTCGTGCTGGGACACGGGAGCATCCGATCCACGACGATCTATACCCAGGTATCGCCCAGCCAGATCGCCGCCGTGAGAAGCCCCCTGGAGGACCTGTCCATGTGATGCGGTGAGCTTCCCGCGCCCGCGCTTCGATATTGCGGACATCGTGAGGTTGCACCGGAGGGCCCTGGAGGCGGAGTATCGCCTCTCCCAGTTCCAGAAGCGCGTGCTCACGCTGATCAGCCGCTGCCGCACTGCCGCCCTCGGCGGCCATGTGGAGGTCTGCACTGGCTGCGGGCGGGAGCATCCCGTCTACAATTCCTGCCGGAATCGCCACTGCCCCAAGTGCCAGGCCCTGGCCCAGCAGAAGTGGATCGACGCGCGGGCTGCGCGGATCCTGCCGGTGCGGCACTTCCATGGGGTGTTCACGCCTCCGTCAGGGTTTCGGCCCCTGGCCATGCGGCACCCGACGGAGGTCTACACCGCGCTATTCCACTCCGTCAGTGAACTGCTGCTCGAACTGGGGCGGACGCACCTCGGGGCCACGCTGGGGCTGACGATGGTGCTCCATGCCTGGACACGGGACCTGCGCTTCCACCCCCATGTCCATGTGCTCATCACGGCGGGTGGGCTCTCCCTCAATGGCCAGAGGTTCGTCCACGTCCGGAAGGACTTCCTGTTTCCCGTGAAGGTCATGGGCCACCTTCTGCGGGGGAAGATGCTGGCTGCCCTGCGGAAGCTCCGTCAGAAGGGCGTGTTCCCCGAACTGAGCCAGGTGGCCTTCAACCGCCTCATGGCCAGCCTGGCCGCCCACAAATCCTGGGTGGTCTATGCCAAGGCGCCCTTCCGCCGCTCCCAGCACGTCCTCAGTTACTTGGGCCGCTACACCCACCGCGTGGGCATCGCCAATTCGCGGATCCTGGACGTGGGCCCAGAGCACGTCACCTTCCGCACCAAAGGCCAGCAGACCGCAACTCTGGCTCCCGTCGACTTCCTGCGGCGGTTCGTTCAGCACGTCCTGCCCGACGGCTTCCATAAGATCCGTCATGCGGGCCTCCACGCCTCGGCCCAGTCGGGCGGACTCCTTGAACAGGCGAGGGCACTGCTCCCAGTCCCAAAGCCCCACAGGGACGCCCCGCCCGTCGCCATCGATGCGCCACGCACCTGTGCCCACTGCGGCGCCATCATCCTGCGCGTTCCGTTGAGCGCCATGCCCCGAGCGCCGCCGATAGAGGGTGAATGCGCATAGGCCCCCCAGCAGACCATAACCCACGCCAATCCCTGCACCACGGCAGGCCGGCGAAGCTCTGGCTGCACCGAGCCCTGGTGGAATGCCTGGAACATCGTGCCCTCATCAAATCCACGAAAAGGCCCGCCGGGCATGCAGCCCAGCCTCATTCAGGCGCTACGCCAGACCCGATTTCCCCATAACGGTCAGTTCGGCCCTCGCCGCTCCGGGCTTGTTCAACACCGCATTTCGCCGGTGGGCACCAACACGCCTACCCACACGATCAACCCGGTCCCGCCACCGACGAAATGCTCACTGTTTTTATCTAGCCCCTAGATGAATTTTCAATGTACCCCAACCGGTTGCTCACCCCAGAAAACCCGTCCGGCTGGACCGATCTTGCAGGCGCACCTTCGAGCCCTGAAACCCATCTGGCCCAGAGGGAGCGCCTGGAACCCCAGATCGAAAGCTGGCGATCCGGGACGGAGTGCGTAGTCGTCCAGCCTGGGGTTCCGAAACTGCGGGTCGGCCACCACCGAATTGGCATCGCGGCCCAGCCGACGCCACTCGGAGAAACTGAGGGCCCCGCCCGCCCCGAATACCGGGGACTCTCCCCGGCGAGGAAAGTAGAGATTCCGGTCGATCCGGATGACTTCTGGACCGAGGGTGCCCATTTCGAACACGACTGCGTCCGGAGCGGAATAGGCGAAGACATTGGCGGTCACCTGCAGGCCAGTGGAGTGGTGGCCAAAGTTGGCCACGGTACCCTGGGACACTTGGCCGTCCACAAAGATGTTGTTCACGACCTTGTTATCCCGTCCGCCCTGCAACATAATTCCGCCGTTCCAGGTGCTGTAAACCAGATTCCCACGCACCTCGTAGCCACTGGCGTAAGAATCGAGGTAGATCCCCCAAGCCATGTAGACCGGTGTGCCAAAAATCGAGGAATACCCGATG
Source organism: uncultured Holophagaceae bacterium (assembly GCA_903873655.1). GTDB lineage: Bacteria > Acidobacteriota > Holophagae > Holophagales > Holophagaceae > Geothrix. The sequence continues at coordinate 2,966 of CAIQPH010000133.1, forward strand.
GTGTCGGCCACCACGTTGTCCCGGATGACGCTGCCGCTGCTGAAGGACCGATCCTCTTGGGTGACTTCGATTCCGCCTGAATCTGACGTCTCCAGGTTGGTGTTCTGAATGCGGTTGAATTCGACGATATTGTGGCGACCGGGATTTTTCAGTGAGATGCCATAGCGGGGGGAATCATGAATCGCGTTGTGGGAGACGGTGTTCTCGGAGGCACCCGCTTCTGCTAGAACGACCCCACCGACATGCTGGTAGGTCTCACCGAGATGGTGCAGGTGGTTGTCGGTCACCAGATTGCCGCTACTGCCCAGGATCAGAATGCCGCTCCCCCCCACATGGGCCACGTCGCAAGCCCTGACGATGTTCCCGCGACCCTGGGTTAGGCACACGGCGGAGGTGCCGAGGTTGAGAAAGCGGCAATGGTCCACCTCACATGCCTCGGCGTCGCGGAGGTAAACGGCGCCATCATCTCCGACTCCATACCCCGCACTTGCCCCGCCCCGGTTCCAGTCTGTGTCGCGAAAAGTCAACCCCACGAACCGCAAGTGCCGGACTGGGATCCCTGCCGAACGGTACCCTTCCACATCAAGGAGGCGGATTGTCAGGGGAACGATGACCTCACTTCGGCTGGAAAAGTCGGCCCTGGGCATGTAGACGAGAGACCCGGCAGGGGAATCCAGATACCATTCGCCCGGAGTATCCAACTCTTCCCTGACATTCTCGATGAAGTACCGGTCTCCTGGGTTCAAGGATGACCGGGCTTCTGGACCGCCCAGGAGGAGCCGCCGTTCCTCAGAGTCATAGCCCTGGATGGAGAGAATTTCTGAGAAGGCGCGACAATCTCCCGATTGGAAGATGTGCACTTCCGCGTCCGGTGCCGAAAGCCATGCCTCTCGAAGGTCGCCTGGACCACACCAGATGGCGTCCTTCGGTCCCCCAGTGTCCGCGCTCACGGTGATTTGGCGGCCATGAAAACGTTCGAAGTTCTTCGCCATCAGGCTCACCAAATGGCCATGCTTTGGCGCCTTCAGATCGGTGCCTGTGGGTTTCCAGGCAGGGTCATCGCAGATCGCCAGAGCGTCGAGAACAAGACCACCACCCTTATGATTCTGCCAACGCAGCAGATGCTCTCCGCGGTCGAGATGAAGGGTGGCCGTGCGGGCCCAACGCGTGGGACTCCAGCCGCCCGTGTCCTTCAAATCGGCGAGGAGGGAGGGTCCTTGGCGGTCCACTCGGATCGAGGACCGTCCATCCATCGACGCCAGTCCGTAAGGCGCATTCAGGGACCCATAGTGCAGCCAGAGAAAGTAGTCGCCAGCCTCGGGAACGCTCAGCCGGTAATCCAGCCAGTCACCGGCATTGTGAATGCCGCCCACCGTGGCACCGAAGGTGTGCTTGCCCGGAGCGGTTGCGGCGAAAAGGAATCCCTTCCGGATGGGATCGGCGGCATCGAGGTTTGGGTAGCGGGCCCGGACCTCCCTTCGACCATCAACGAATAGAGACCGGAACTTCCAGTGCCCTATCTCCGAATCGCCCAGATTGAAGGTGACGAGCCTTCCTGCATCGGATGATCGGTACTCTGTCAGTCGGCGCCCTCCGATGAGTTCAGGGGTCTCGCCCGGATAGGCAATGTAAGAGATCGGCCCATGCTTGGTTCCGGAGTCTTCGGGGCCGAAACTGATCGGGCGATCCAAGAAGTAATCTCCTCCCCGGATCTGCACGGACACTGGTCCCGGGAGCGGTGCCTCTGCTTTGAGTGTCCGGATGGCGTCCCGAGCTCTCGTGATGGTGGCAAAAGGCCCATCACTGCGGTCCTGGCTGGGCGCGGGAAGGCGACCGGACCAGGAATCCCGGCCGGCAGGCGATACGTAGAGAAACTGGGTCGGAATGCCCGCTGAGACAGATGCCCACGCGAGGATCCCCACTGTGAGTAAAAGGGGAGTGAACACTCTCACGGTCTGCTGCCCTTCATCAGCCGCTCCTGAACCACAATCCTGGTTGCCTGTGAATGCGCTTTAACATTCCTGGTCACATCTGATCTATCTGGCGTGTTTTTCATGATCATACCCTGGAAATGATTGACTTGGTACGCCACTTTGGGGAAACCTTGATCTGACCTCCATGGTGCTGTACTCCTGCCCCTTTGAGGCGTGTTGGATTTCTTGACACTGGCTGATCAGGCATTTTCTTATGGCTCCTAGATTCATGGATGGCCTGATCGACCAAAAAAATGAATCTGCGCGGTTGTGTTCCAGCGCCACCTGGACCGTCTGGCGGCTGACCCGCAGTTGCGTGCTCGCATGGGCGCTTCTGGCCGCCGGCATCTGGAATCCCATTTTACTTCCAGCATGGCGTACGAAATCATCTCCAAGCACATCGCACCTGAATTCCCATGATCCGGAGGCACCTTGTCCAGTCATCTTGATCTGAAGAACGCCACGCTGCTCATTTCAGGCGGAACCGGGTCGTTCGGCAACGTCGTGCTGAAGAAATATCTTGGCACTGGGATCGGAGAGATCCGGATCTTCAGCCGAGATGAGAAGAAGCAGGACGACATGCGCCACTTCTACAAGGACGACCGGATCAAGTACTACATCGGCGATGTCAGAGACCCGCGCAGCATCACCACAGCGTTGCGGGGGGTGGACTACATCTTCCATGCGGCCGCCCTCAAGCAGGTTCCTTCCTGCGAGTTCTATCCCTTTGAGGCGGTGCGGACGAATGTCCTCGGAACATCCAATCTGCTGCAGGCGGCCATTCAGCAGAATGTGAAGCGAGTTGTTTGCCTCAGCACTGACAAGGCGGTCTACCCCATCAATGCCATGGGGATATCCAAGGCGATGATGGAAAAAGTGGCCCTCGCCGAATCCCGTAATCTGGGGCCCGAAGGGCCGGTGATTTGCGTGACCCGCTACGGAAATGTAATGGCCTCGCGAGGGTCGGTCATTCCCCTGTTCCTCGACCAGATCCGTGCCGGAAAACCCCTGACCGTGACAGATCCCGAGATGACCCGCTTCCTCATGCATCTCGACACCGCGGTCGAACTGGTCGAATTCGCATTCTCCCACGGTCGAAACGGCGACACCTTCGTAAGGAAGGCTCCGGCCTCCACCATCCATGACCTAGCCCACGCCATCAAAGAGCTCCTCCAGGCGGAGAACGAAATCCAGGTCATCGGCACGCGACACGGAGAGAAGCGATACGAAAGCTTGCTTTCAAGGGAGGACCGTGTGCGGGCCGAGGATCTGGGGGACTACTTCCGGGTTCCTGCTGACACCCGCGACCTCAACTACTCCAAATTCTTCTCCGTTGGAAATCTCGAGGTTTCCCAGAGCGATGAATACCACTCCCACAATACTCAGCGCCTCAACCTGCATGAGATCAAGGAGCTGCTCCTCACCCTCGATTGCGTGCGGGAAGCCCTTGTCGAGCGCCGCATCAAGCCGGAACTGGCCGTATGAAGAAGCTGCGCGTACTCACGGTGGTGGGAACCAGGCCGGAAATCATCCGGCTCTCCCGGGTGCTCGCCCGGCTCGAGGAGACGACGGACCACGTCCTCGCCCATACAGGCCAGAACTACGACTATGAGCTCAACCAAGTGTTCTTCGAGAACCTGGGCATCCGCAAACCGGACCATTTCCTCGATGCCGTAGGCGGATCCCTCGCCGAGACCATCGGGAACATCATCGCCAAGATCGACAAGGTGATCGAAGAAGTGAACCCGGATGCCTTACTGGTGCTCGGCGACACTAACAGCTGCCTTTCGGTCATCCCCGCCAAGCGGCGCAAGATCCCAATCTTCCACATGGAAGCGGGCAACCGCTGCTTCGATCAGCGGGTTCCCGAGGAATCCAACCGCAAGGTGGTGGATCACCTGGCGGACATAAACATGCCCTACAGCGGGCACGCCCGGGAGAACCTCCTGCGGGAAGGTATCCCGACGGACCGCATCATCAAGACCGGCAGCCCCATGTTCGAGGTGCTCCATGACTACCGCGATGGCATCGCGGGATCGGACATCCTCAAGCGCCTGAACCTGACGCCCCAGGACTACTACCTCGTCAGCTGCCACCGGGAGGAGAACGTCGATTCGGACGTTAACCTTCCCAAGTTCGTCGCCCTCCTGAATTACCTCGCGAAAGCGCACGGGAAGCGGGTCATCGTCTCCACCCATCCACGGACGCGAAAGCGGCTCGAATCCGGCGGTTTCACCACGGATTCCAGGGTGGAGCTTATCAAGCCCTTCGGCTATTTCGACTACGTGAAGCTCCAGGAAAAGGCCCTTGTGGTCCTCTCCGACAGCGGAACCATCACCGAGGAATCCTCCATCCTTGACTTCCCCGCCCTGAACATCCGCGAGGCCCACGAGCGCCCCGAGGGCATGGAGGAGGGCGCCGTCATCCTCACCGGCATGGAGATCGACCGAGTGGAGCAGGCCATCCAGGTGCTGCGCTCTGCGCCCAGCCACTCAGGGCGGAAAACGCGGCTGGTGAAGGACTACGATGCCCCCCAGGTGTCCGAAACCGTCGTCAGAGCGATCCTAAGCTATGTGGACTACGTGAACCGGTTCGTCTGGAGGAAGAGCTGAACTAACGTGTCCTTCCGGTAAGCCTGCCCAAAAGGACATGTTCTTTCACCGAACCGAGAATTCCACCATGTGCAATGCCTTCCATACCATAAGCGGCTTCAAGATCTGAAGGCTTCCATTACACTGGGCGTCCTCTCAATTCATCGAGTTGTTGGGGCTCAGCGTCTCGAAAGGTTGCCGTTGCCGAAATTGCCGATCCATACGTTCTGGCCATCGAAGGCTGCACAATAGTTGGTGCTTCCTACGGGATATTTCCCCACATAACTTCCATCACTCGCCTTCAGCTTCCATACATAGCCGCTGCCGGCCGCCCAGATGAAGGTCCCGTCGAAGACGATTGCGTGGCTTCCGCTCCCGATGGTGTAGGATCCGACCGCGCTGCCATCGCTGGCCTTCAGCTTGAGCACCCGAGTACTATAAATGTCAGGGACCCAGATATTGCTGCCGTCGAAGGCCAAGGTATGGGCGCTGTAGCCGCTGGCGTAGGTTCCGATCACGGCCCCGGTACTGCCATTGAGCTTGGTCACGTTGCTGGAGCCCAGGTTCGAGACCCAGATGTTCGTCCCGTCGAAGGCGATGCCGGCTGGTTGCGTGCCAGCGCTATAGGTCCCAACGAGGCTTCCATCGCTCGCGTTGAGTTCGGTCACGGTGTTGCTCCCAACATTGGCCACCCAAATGTGCGACCCGTCGAAGGTCACACCCTGGGGGTTGCTGCCAACCGTGTAGGGTCCACCGGCGACGCTGGCGTCGGCGGTGTTCAGTTTGGTGACCGTGCTGTTGTAGGAGGTGACCCAGAGGTAGGTGCCATCGAAGGCCACGCACCAAGGAGTGGATACGCCAGTGATGCTGTTGTAGGAGGTGACCGAACCATCGCTGACACGGACCTTCGCGACACCCCCATAGAAATTGGCCGTCCAGATGTTGGTGCCATCAAAGGCCAGCCCGACCGGGCCCCCGGAGCCGATCGTGATCGTCGGCGTGTTCAGATTCGCGTCGTACCAGGCTAAGGTCGCAATCTGCTGGGGCGTCCTTGGTACGACGATGGGGACGATGATACCCCCCGTTGCGGTATCCACGTAGGCCTTGGTGGCGGCGTCCGTGCCTGAGGTCGGAGTGGCCAGGCTGGTGATGCGCTTGGAAGCCACATCCACCGTTCCCGTGCCGTTGGGTGCCAGGTTGACGTTGGTGTTGCTGCCCCCGGCGGTGAAGCTGAGGGCGCCAGTGCCCGTGATGGAGCCGGTGGTGGTGCCGGTGCCGCCGTTGGCGAGGGCAACAGTGCCCGTCACGCTGCCCGCTGAAGTGGCGGTGGCCGCAGTGCCGGTGATGTTTCCCGGGAAGGTCAGGACACCGCCTGTAACCGAGACTTGGCCAACCGGAGTGCCGCCCACGTAGAAAGTGATGAAGGTGTTGTCCGAGGCGCCTGCTGGCTTGGCTAGGTTCAAGGGCGAGCCGCCATTCCTTTGAACCGCAAGCCACCGGTCCGTTCCAGATCCGCCAACCTCGACGCCGTCCACGGTCGAAGTCCCGTTCCAGGTGATTCCTGTTCC
>CAIQPH010000134.1 GCA_903873655.1 uncultured Holophagaceae bacterium
CCAACATCCGCATGGACCGGGAGGATTCCGGCGCCACCGTCGAGGTGGTGGAAGGCTATGAGACCATGGCCGCCCGCAGCGCGCCGTCGCAGGGATCGCTCGCCGCCCGCTCCGCGAGCCTGTCAGAAATTTTGTGTGTGAGCCCATCCTGCAGGAGCATGGAGCATGGCAATCACACCCGAAATCCTCAAAGAGCTGCTGAAGGGCTATGAGAAGCCCGAAGACCTCATGGGCAAGGATGGAATTCTGAAACAGCTGACCAAGGCGCTTGTGGAAAGCGCAATGAATGCAGAGCTTACGAGCCACCTTGGGTATGAGAAAGGCAATCGCGCCGGCAAAAAGGCGAGCAATCACCGCAACGGGTCGTCCAAAAAGACTCTGATAGGGGAAGACGGCCCTGTGGAGATCGAGGTGCCACGGGATCGTGAGGGCACCTTTGAGCCCCAGATCATTCCCAAGGGGCAGCGCCGGTTCGACGGGTTCGACCAGAAGATCATTGCCATGTATGCCCGCGGCATGACGGTCCGGGAAATCCAGGCCTTCCTGGAGGAGCAATACGGCGCCACGGTTTCGCCGGATCTGATCAGCGAGGTGACCGACGCAGTATTGGAGGAGGTCAAGGACTGGCAACTTCGTCCGCTGGAGAAGATCTATCCAATCGTGTTCATGGACGCCCTCCGCGTGAAGATCCGCGACGAGGGCACAGTGATGAACAAGGCTGTCTACATGGCCCTGGGCGTCCGTTGTGACGGCACTCGGGACGTGCTGGGCCTGTGGATTGAGCAGACTGAAGGAGCCAAATTCTGGCGAAGCGTGGTCACGGAGCTAAAGAACCGTGGGGTGGAAACGATGCTGCTGGCCGTGGTGGATGGCCTGAAGGGCTTCCCGGAGGCGATCCAGGCCGTGTTCCCCGGGACCGAGGTCCAAGGGTGCATCGTGCATCTCCTACGCAACAGCATGGAATACTGCAATTTCAAGGACAGGTATGTCGTGGCCAATGAGCTCAAAGCCATCTACAAGGCTCCGAACGCTGAAGCAGCAGCCGAATGCCTAACCGCCTTCGAGGAGAGTCCCCTTGGCAAGAAATACCCCCCCATCGGCCGACTCTGGCGCCGGGCCTGGGAGCAGGTCATTCCATTCCTCTCTTACCCGCCAGCGATCCGGAAGATCATCTACACGACCAACGCCATCGAAAGCTTGAATGCCCGACTCCGTAAGATTCTGAAAACACGAGGGCATTTCCCAAACGACCAGGCTGCTACCAAGCTCATCTATCTGGTGCTGCGAAACCAGGCCAAGAACTGGAAACGGCTCGTCGTAGGATGGAGAGAGGCTTTAAACCACTTCGCGATTCTCTACCCTCAGCACTTTGATCGCCCTCAGATTTGAGAAGTCAGGAACTCCGATGAAACTGGCTCACACACAAAGAATCTGACACTCCCGGACGACTTGAGCCTTTGCTTTCCGGAGTTCGTGGGCAAGCGCATTCTCATAAACCTGCTCCAGGAATCCCGGGCCCAGTTCATTGG
>CAIQPH010000135.1 GCA_903873655.1 uncultured Holophagaceae bacterium
TCCAGCGCGAATTGATCAAGGTCCCGGAGGCGGATGCGGAGGGAAGCGTTCCTTTCATCAACCACCACCTCCTCCACCAGCAGGCGGATGAAGCGCTGCTGGTTACGGAGGTTCATCGCTGCCCAGACCTCCTCGAACCCAGGGAAGCTCTTGGGGAGCCACCCAAGGCCATGGATGAGGTAGCGATCCAACGAGGCCCGCCGGGTTGGATCCTCAAAGGCCTCCTTCAGCCTCTCCACCACGAAGAGCTCGATGCTCTCCGCTGGTAACTGCTTTGTCGGGCAGGCTTTCTTCCCCTGCTTGTCCCTGGTCGTGCATCGGTAGTCGCGAAAAGATCGTCCCCGCGTTCGGCTGGAGGCACTGGTCATCAGGCCACCGCAGTTCCCGCACTTCAGAGTCCCCCGCACCAGATAGGCCGAGTTCAGAGTCAGTACACCGGACTGGTGGTTTCGGGGTTTCATCAGGCGCTGGACTTGGTCGAACAACTCTCGGCTGACGAGGGCTGGGTGCTCCGCTACCACGAACTCGCCTTCGCAGGAGATCTCCCCCACGTACAGGCGGTTCTTAAGGATTCGCAGGACATGGTCCTTGTTCCAGGGGTTGGGCCGCGGCTTCTGGATGCTCCGCAAGGGGACTTCCGCCTCATTGAGCCGCTGACTGATCTCCAGCGCCCCAAGGCCCTCGAGGTACCAGAGGAAGATGCGTTTCACCCAGTCCGCTTCTGAAGGCACCAGCCCCAAGTTGCCACTCTCTGTGGCGTACCCGAGCGAGGTGATTCCGCCGGTCCACTTGCCCTTTCGCCGAGTGCTGATCAGCTTGTCCCGTATCCGGTCCCGGATCATCTCCCGCTCGAACTCGGCGAAGCTCATCAGCATGTTGAGGGTGAGCCGACCCACGGGATCGGCCGTGGAGAAGTTCTGGGTGACGCTGACAAACCCCACCTGATGGCGATTGAAGTGCTCCATGACCTTCGAGAAATCCAGCAAGGAGCGGGAGAGGCGATCCACCTTGTAGATGACGACGACATCAATCCGCCCCTGGCTTATGTGGCTCAGCAGCTTCTGGAATCCTGGCCGTTCGATGTTGGCTCCCGTGAAGCCGCCGTCATCGTAGGCATCATCAATGACCACCCATCCTCGACTGGCCTGACTCTGGATATAGTTCCGACAAGCCTCCCGCTGGGCGTCCAAGGAGTTGAAGTCCTTCTCTAAGCCATTCGAGGTAGATTTCCGCGTGTAGATGGCACAACGGACGACACTCGCCGTCGGCAGGCCAGGCTTAGCGACCATGGGTGCCCCCCTTGGCCTTCAGCCCAAAGAAAAGGAAGCCGTTCCAGGGCGTTCCGGTGATCTCCTTCGCGATGGCGGAGAGGCTCTGGTAGCTTCGACCCCGGTAGAGGAACTCAGCCTTCAGAACCTGAACTTCATGCAGGAAGCCCTTATACTCCCGCGAGATCACCGTGCCCGCCTTGGGCAACCGCGGGTCTCGTTCCCCTGCCCCGCTTGCCGAGTTGGCTGGGGTCAGAGCTGGTCGCCTGGGCTTACGCACAGATCCCGTGGGGACCTCCTGCGGGGCCAGTTCCTCTATCTGCGCCTGGGCAGCCTCCGACAGCCCGCCCTCCATCTGCTCCTGCAGGCGGAAGGCGATCTTCTTACGAAGGAACTGGAGGTTCTTCGACCGTGCCTCCTCCCCGAACACTTTCAGGTAGCGGGCCCGCAGGTCCCTGAACCCGAGTTCCTGCAACTCACCGATCTCCTTGCCCAGAGCCCGCAACACCGCGGCCTCCTTGGATAGGGCTTCGCCCTTGTTCTTTCGAACCATGCAACACCTCCTCAAAACCCCGTCTCTCGGGGGTTTGTATGGGCGCTCTTTGGGGTTGGAACTTCAAGTCATTTCTCTAGCTCTCGCAACGTACGAGCTCGCGGGGCTCAGTCATTTGGTTGGTCCCAGGCGCCCACAATCCCGAGCAGATCGCGTCAGGGGGAACCACTAACAGCGGGCTGATAAACAGGCGATACTGAGGTCCCCTGCCTTCGGACCGCTCCATGCCGCGTTTCCCGTCCTTCCTGACCAGTCCGGACCTCCTTTCGCCCGCTGAGGAGGCGCTGTACCGCCTGGACCATCTGGCCTTCGATGGCACCCTCCTGGCCTTTTCGGCAGGGATGTTCGGGATCACCTACGGTCTCCTCATCTTTCCGGATCGAGCGTTTCTGGGGCATAGCCGGGCCTTCTTCCTCCTGCTGACCCTGCGACTGGTCTTCATCGGTATGTGTCTGGTCATGATGCTGTCGCTACGAAGGGTCCGCAGCGCCTCTGCCCAGGAAGCCTGGGCCCTGGCATTCAGCCTGGCCTTGTTCATCACGAACATCGCAGTCCTGAACAGCCGACCCCGCACCTACAGCCAGAACGTGACCATTGAAGTTATCGCCCTGCTCACCCTGTATGCCACCCTGCCGGATCGCCCCGTGCTCAGGGTCCTAGTGTAGTCCGCCAAAAATACAGGTAACTATTATTCAACATGCCGCACCTGATACTGAGGGGCGACATGGCACATGCTGGGCGAGTAGAACTCACCGAAAATCAGAGGACGCGCCTGGAGGAGATGGCGCGGAGCAGGA
>CAIQPH010000136.1 GCA_903873655.1 uncultured Holophagaceae bacterium
GAACCCAGAATGCCTTCACCCGCCGAAGCATCTTCAGGACCCATGACTTGTTCCTGTGTTTTTGGGAACCAAGTGGTGTTTCCCGCACCCCAGAAGGAAGGAGCGGACCATGGCGACCACACCGAACAAGGCCCTTCATGTCGAGTTGACCCGTTCCATGCCCGACGACACTGAGTAGTCCCCATTGCGGACAATTACACTTCCCCATCGGCTTACCCATTCCGGGATAGCCACGGGGACTCAGATGTCGGCACGGTACTTCATGGCCACCTGGCCTTGGGGAAGGCGGTGCCATGGGTCGGGTCACGGATCAGCAGGTGAGGCGTTTGAACGAGGAAATGGCGAAGCATGGCCAGATCGGCAGGGCGGCGATGAACGCCGACATGGACCGGAAAACCGCTAGAAGTTACATACGGGCCAAGCAGTTCCCCTCGCAGATGCCGATCGAGCGGAACTGGCCGACTCGGGCGGACCCGTTCTCGGCTGACTGGCCGGAAATCGCCGGCCGGCTTGCCGAGGCCCCGGAATTGGAGGCCAAAGGCCTGTTCGAGCACCTGATGCGCCAGCGGCCAGGAGTCTACCAGGAGGGCCAGCTTCGGACCTTCCAGCGGCGGATCCAGACATGGCAGGCCCAGTTCGGCCCCGACAAGGAGGTGTTTTTTCCGCAGGAGCACGTTCCGGGCGAGGCCATCCAGACGGATTTCACCTGGGCGACCGAGCTGAACGTGACCATCCAGGGCGAGCCATTACCCCACATGCTTTGCCACGTGGTGCTGCCCTACTCCAATTGGGGCTGGATCACCGTATGCCAGTCGGAGTCCATGCTGGCCCTGCGGCGGGGGATCCCGGCGGCCCTGGCCCAGTTGGGCCGGATCCCACTGTTCAGCCAGACCGACAACTCCACCTCGGCGACCCATAAGATCGCCGCCACAGCCGCGGTCGAGGTGGAGATCACGGAATCCGGGGAGGAGCGGGCCACGATCCACAGGACGCGCAGCCGGAAACCCCGAGCCTATAACGATGACTACTGGGACATGATGACCGGGCACTATGACGTCCAGGTGCGGACCATTGGCGTCGGCAGGTCCGAGCAGAACGGCGACGTGGAAGCCTCGAACAATGCCCTGAAGCGGCGACTGCACCAGCATTTGCTGCTGCGCGGCCACCGGGATTTCCCCTCGGTGGAAGCATGGGAGGCCTGGGCCCAGGGGGTCTGCGTATTGGCGAACGCCCGCCGCAAGCGGGTTGCCGAAGAACTGGCCGCCATGCGGCCCCTGCGGGTGGAGGCGTTCGCCGAGTTCGACGAATGGCGGATCAAGGTAAGCGAGGAAAGCACCCTGCTGGTCAAGCGGAACACCTACTCGGTGCCACCAAAGCTGCTGGGCAAGTGGGTTCGGGTGCGGCTCTACGAGATGACCCTGGAGGTCTGGTTCGCGGACCGGCGGTTGCTGGTGATTCCCAGGTTGCTGGGAGAGTACCGGACCCGCATCGACTATCGCCACGTGGTCAAGGCGATGCTCAAGAAGCCGGGCGCCTTTGCCCATTACCGACACCGGGCGGATCTGTTCCCAGGCCCGGTCTGGCACCAAGCCCTGGAGGCCCTGCAGAAGGGTCTGGGCGAGCGCCGGGGCGAGGTTGCCTACCTGCGCAACCTCAACCTGGCCGCCGAGGATATGGAATGCGATGTCGAGGCGGCCCTGGTGCTGCTGATGGCAGAAGGCATTGTCCCGGAGCCGGCGCGGGTGCAGGACCTGATGGGACTGGGCAGACCCACCGAGATTCCGGACATGCCGCCCCTGGTGGTGGACCTGGGCGGGTTTGACGCGTTGTTGACGGAGCGACTGGAGGAGGCGATATGAGCAAGGAAGCGCGTCGGCCATTGGGGGATATGCTGAGGGAACTCAACCTGACCGGGGTGGCGGCAACCTACGGAGAAGCCGGGAAACGGGCCGAGAAAGAGGGCTGGGCTTTCGATCGGTTCCTGCACCACCTGATGGAGTTGGAACTGGAGCAGCGGCGCCAGAAGCGCCTGGAACGCGTGCTCAAGGCCGCCAAGCTCCCGGTCGGAAAGACGCTGGCCACCCTCAAGCAGGATCTCCTGCCCGTGAAGGTCCGTCGGCAGATGGCCACCCTGATCGAAGGCGGGTTCGTCGACCGGGGCGAGAACCTGCTGGCCTTTGGCCTCCCGGGCCGGGGCAAGACACACCTGGTCTGCGCCCTGGGGGCGGAGTTGATCCAGCGGGGCTACAAGGTGTATTTCACGCCAGCCTACGCCCTGGTCCAGCGCCTGCTGATGGCGAAGCAGGGCCTGGGCCTGGAGCGCGAGATGCGCCGTCTGGACGCGTTCGACGCGATCATCATCGACGACATCGGCTATATCCAGCAGACCCGTGATGAGACCGAGGTTCTGTTCACCCTCCTGGCGGAGCGCTACGAGCGGCGGACCGTCATCATCACCTCGAACCTGGTGTTCTCCCAGTGGGACCGGATATTCAAGGACCCCATGACGACGGCGGCAGCCATCGACAGGATCATCCACCACTGCGTGATCCTGGAGCTCAACGGCACCAGCTACCGGGCCGATGCGGCCAAGGCGCGGATGCCCCAGACTGCTGAATCCGCAACGGCCTGACCCCCCCAGACCCCCCCGGCGCCGTCCCCTGCTCGGGCGCGGATTTCCCGTGGAAGGCGGGGCCCCTCCCATGGAAAACCGCAAAGGGCGCGGTTTCCCACGGGCCCCGCCCCCCTTTCCACCGGAAACCCGCCTCCCTCGGCCTGCCGGCTGGAAACCGCATACGCGGTTCCCACAGGGCACGGCGCCAAGGGCGCAGCAGCAGCGGATGTCCATTTGTAGTTGTCGCCGGGACGGTTATCACCAACCGAGTTCTAGGTGACATCAAGGAAAACCAGGTAAGCCAGCGGCTCCGCCGTGGCCCTAGCGATGGGGAATTGTAATTGTCGTCGGGCCGGTTTTTGCCTCGTCCGGAATTCGGCCGAAGGCACACCGTTGCCTCACGTAAGGACCCGACCGAAATTCCAAGTCCAAGCGCCCAAAAACTTGGTAAGCCGGCTGCTACGCAGCGGCCCCCTGCCGATGGGGAATTGTAATTGTCGTCGATGGGGAATTGGCGTTGACGTCAGGCACCCGTGGGCAGAAAGCGGCAGGAGGTGGTCCTCCACGGGCATATCCAGGTCTGCTCCAAATGCGGCGCCCGGGGGCGTGAGCCGATCCTGCCTGACGTCAACGCCAA
>CAIQPH010000137.1 GCA_903873655.1 uncultured Holophagaceae bacterium
GGCCGTGGCCGAGACGGACTGGGGAGTGCGGGTGCGAAGGATGCTCATGAAGTCCTCCTATGAGAAATGGGAGCCCGGCGAATGCAAGATTCGAAAATCATGATACCGTTCCCGAATAAAATATTAGTGTCTATTAGTCATATGTCAAGTCGATTTTTAAAAATTTTCTTAACTTCTTAATTTGCACATCTTGACTCTTTAATTCGACCAGATAGATTGAGGATCGGCCCGGAGGTTCCCATGCGTCGGAGCATCCTCATCGTCAGCCTGCTGACTGCTGGCATCTTCGCCGGCTGGTGCGGGCATGCCCTCACGCCCAGCCTGGCGCGTCCCCGCGCCGTGGAACCCAGAGGACCCCTACCCGACTGGGAACAGATTCCCATCCGGCGCTTCAAGGAAGCCGCTCCCAGCGTGGTCTACATCACCACCACGGAAGAGCGCAGCCGCGACTTCTTCGGTCTCGACGTGGTGGAGGTGCCCACCGGCTCGGGCACAGGTTTCATCTGGGACGAGCAGGGCCACGTGGTCACGAACTTCCACGTGATCCAGGGCGCCGTCCGGGCCACCATCACCCTGGCGGACGGCAGCCGGCATGAAGCCAGCTATGTGGGCGGCGCACCAGACAAGGATCTGGCCGTGCTGCTGCTGGCAAAGACGCCTCCGAGGCTGCGACCCATCCCCATCGGCACCAGCGGGGACCTGCAGGTGGGCCAGGCCGTGCTGGCCATCGGCAACCCCTTCGGGCTGGACCAGACCCTCACCGCCGGCGTGGTGTCAGCCCTGGGCCGGGAGATCCAGAGCGTGACCCGGCGGCGCATCGCGGGCGTCATCCAGACGGACGCCGCCATCAATCCAGGCAACAGCGGCGGTCCGCTGCTGGATAGTGCCGGACGCCTCATCGGCGTGAACACCGCCATCCAGAGCCCCACCGGGGCCAGTGCGGGCATCGGCTTCGCCGTGCCCGTGGACACGGTCAATCGCGTGGTGCCCCAACTCATCGCCCGGGGGAAGCTGGAGCGTCCCGACCTCGGCTTCGAGCCCATCGAACCGAGACTGGTGGAACGCGCCTTCGGTCCACAGAAAGGCATCATGGTAGGCAAGGTGGTGCGAGGTGGTGCCGCCGCCCGGGCGGGCCTCCAGGGCGTGAGCATGGAAGGCCGAAAGGTCTTCGCGGGCGATCTTATCCAGGCCGTGAACAGCCGCGCTGTCGGCGACTGGGACAGCCTGCTCGATGCAGTCGAAGCTCTGCCTCTCGGCAGCAGCGTGGACCTCGAGGTCCAGCGCGAAGGCAGGAAGGTCCGAGTGCCCATCAGGCTCGAAGCAACGCGAGACTGATCAGCCCTGGATCCACACCGGCTCGAGCTCGAGCAGTTTCTTGACCGCCGCCCGCCCTCGGGGCCCGGGATCCACCGTGAAATCGTTCACCCAGGCGTTTACGTAGCGGCCGATCATCTCGCGGTCCATGCCGCGACCGAAGGACTGGCTGTAGTCCACGCTCTCCCAGTGGCGCTCGCGGGCCAATTCGACGCTCTTGCGCA
>CAIQPH010000138.1 GCA_903873655.1 uncultured Holophagaceae bacterium
CATGGATTTCCTGGACCTGGTGCTCTCGGAGGAGGCCCAGTCCAAGGATCTGAAACGCACCCGCATGGGCATCCAGATCGCCCACTTCCCGGTGGTGCGCAGGCTGGAGGACTTTGACTTCAGCCTCCAGCCCTCCATTGATCAGAAGCTCATCCGGGAACTGGAGACGGGCCGGTTCATCGCCAACGGGGAGAACGTGCTCCTGCTGGGACCTCCAGGCGTGGGAAAGACGCACCTCGCCATCGGCCTGGGCCGGAAGG
The DNA here is from genome assembly GCA_903873655.1 of uncultured Holophagaceae bacterium. Taxonomy (GTDB): domain Bacteria; phylum Acidobacteriota; class Holophagae; order Holophagales; family Holophagaceae; genus Geothrix. Next base: position 261 of record CAIQPH010000138.1, read on the forward strand.
TCGTCGAGTACGGCGCCAGTGCCCTGTTCGTCCCGGCCCTGGGGCTGGTGGCTCAGATGATGCGGTCAGAGAGCGAGGGCCACCTGGAGGAACGGCTGACCCAACTGACCAAGCCCAAGCTGTTGATCATCGACGAACTGGGCTACCTGCCCTTCGAGCGGCGGGCGGCGCATCTGCTGTTCCAACTGGTGAACCGCCGCTATGAGCGAGGCAGCATGATCCTCACCAGCAACCAGCCCGTGGGCAACTGGGGCGAGGTGTTCGGTGACGCAGTGCTGGCCACGGCGATCCTGGACAGGCTGTTGCACCATAGCCATGTCATCACCATCAAGGGCGAGAGCTACCGCCTGCGAGAGAAGCGCAAAGCTGGGCTGCTCCGTCCCGCCAAGGTGGTGGACTGACTCAACCAGAACCGCTTAGTGAAATCGCCGAGTAGCGGTGTCATCCCCATTGAGATTGGCCATTCCCAAATCGCACGAAACGCAGGCCACTGAGACGAAGTGGCCGCTCATATTCGGGTGGTAGAAAAAGACAATGTGCCCCACCCGGCAACCTTGGACTTGGCCTATGATGGTCCAAACAAAAAAGGAACCATGTCCCTTCAGCCAGGTACCCGCCTCGGCCCCTACGAGATCCTCGCGCCCCTGGGGGCGGGCGGCATGGGTGAAGTTTGGAAAGCGAAGGACACCCGCCTCGATCGCTTCGTGGCGGTGAAGGTGCTGCCGGATCATCTGGCCAAGCATCCCGAGTCGCTGGCCCGCTTCGAGCGCGAGGCCAAGGCCGTGGCCGCGCTGAACCATCCGAATATCACAGGCATTCACGACTTCGCCACGCAGGGCGACACGACGTACGTGGTGATGGAGCTGCTCGAAGGGGAGTCGCTACGAACGCGATTGGAGAGTGGACCACTTGCCCCGCGCAAGGCCACGGAGTTGGCCATCCAGATGGCGCAAGGCCTGGCGGCCGCCCATGAGAAGGGCGTCGTCCACCGCGACCTGAAGCCCGACAACCTCTGGATCACCAAGGAAGGTCGGCTCAAAATCCTGGACTTTGGTCTGGCCAAGCAACTGCCCGCGATGGGCACCACGTTGGATTCCCAGCAACCCACTGCGGCTATCAGCCCGGGCCATCACACCGAGAAGGGGATGATCCTCGGCACCATCGGTTACATGTCACCAGAGCAGGTGCGTGGTGAATCAGTGGATGCCCGCAGCGACATCTTCAGCTTCGGCGTGGTGCTCCTTGAAATGCTTACGGGCAAGCGCGCCTTCGCTAGAGACACCGCGGCGGAGACCATGGCGGCAATCCTGAAGGAGGAGCCGCGGGGTCTGGAAGGCATGAACCGGACCATTCCTGCGGGCTTCCATGACCTGCTCGATCATTGCCTGGAGAAGGAGCCCAGTGGTCGCTTCCAGGCGGCCCGGGATCTGGTATATGCGCTGCAGCACGCGGACACGCCTGCCTCCCCGGACGCTGTCAGGCGCGGGTTCCCGCGACACCTTCGAATCGCCGCGATGCTCCTGGCTGCGCTGGCCTTCGTCGGACTCGGAATCGCCCTGGGCTACCGGCGCCCGAACCCCCTGCCCACCTTCACCCAGCTGACCCGGGGCCGAGGCACTGTCAGCGGAGGGCGGTTCGTCCCCGGTTCCTTCGAGATCGTCTACAGCGCTAGCTGGGCCGGGCAGTCGGAGAAGTGGTACTCGCGCAAGCTGGACCATCCCGCGACGCAAGTCATCGCCGGAGGCGAGGGCCCGCTCCTCTCTGTGTCCAGGGACGGGGAAGTGGTCGGTCTTGCCAATGCCTTCCTGTTCCATGGCCAACCGTCGGGGCGGCTCTACAGCCTGCCCATGGGTGGTGGCAGCCCCAATGACTGGGCCGACAACGCCTGGGGCAGTGACCAGGGCAACCGCAGCGGGGACCTGGCCTGCGTACTGGGCTCGTACGGAGGGGAAATCCGGATCGAGTGGCCCATGGGTCATCCCATCTACCACAGCGGCCGCCGAGTCATGAAGTGCCTCCGGGTCCGTGGCGATCAGTTGGTCGTGTTCCAGGAGGATCTTGGCATTGTGGAGGATGGCAACCTGATCCTTGTTCATCGACAGGGAGGTGCCCGCGAAATTAGTCCGGTAAAGGGATTCACCGGCCTCGCCTGGAGTCCCCGTGGCGATGAGATCTGGGTCTCCACCTTCCAGCAGGGCCAGGGCCAGGGCCTAGGCCAGAGCCGGATCCTGGCCCTGGATCTAAAGGGGAATCAGCGGGTCCTCCTCCAGCATGCCGGGCGGCTGGAACTCCTGGATGTGGATCCCTCCGGCAACGCCCTGGCGGCCCTGCACACCTTCCAGCGACAGACCTTCGGCCACAAGGCAGGGGAGACCGCAGACCACGACCTGGGTTGGCTGGAGGCCCAGGCGACCATGGCCATCACAGAAGACGGGGGCCAGGTCCTGCTTTCCCACCAGGGTGAGTGGTCCAAGACCGATGGTCCCATGTATCTCCGCCGAATCGACGGAGGCCCCGCCCGGCGCCTTGGCGTGGAAGGAGAACTGGAAAACCAGCTTTCCCCAGATGGGAAATGGGTGGGGGCATTCGCCTACGAACCTGGACTGACACTGATCCTTGCACCCACTGGGCCTGGTGTGGTCCGGCGCTACCCATTGCCTGAATTCATGGGTACGGACTGTCAGGTTCATTTTCTCCCGGATGGGAATTCGGTCTTCGTCTGGGGAAACAGAAATCGGTCAGGGTTTGCTGGGTTCCTGCTCGATCCCCAGTCTGGCGCGCTCCGTCAGGTCACTCGAATCGGAACGATCCCTTTCCTCCACCAGTCCGTCTGCTCCCCCGATGGCCGGTGGATCGCGCTTTACGATGCGACGAAGATCCTGGACAACGGAACTAATCCAGTGGTCGTATCCCATCCGGATGGCTCCGGCGAAAAGTCCTTCAAACTTCTTGCGCGCGGCGATGCCATCTCCGCCTGGGGAATAGATTCGGCCAGCCTGCTGGTCTGGGACCGGAACCACCTTCCGGCCCGACTGCAGCGGGTGGACCTGGCCACGGGCCGGCGCACACCGGTGCTCCAGGTGAGCCCCGCTGATCCTGCTGGTGTGTCCGGGATCGGAGGCGTCTTCCTCGCCAAGGACGGCAGGACCTACGCCTACAACCTCGCTCGAAAATTGTCAGACCTTTACCTCATCCGAGGCCTGAAATGAGCTCCAGTACAGGCTCTTCCTTTCTGTGGCCACCTCACCACCAAGGAGTCACACCATGACGCTCAAGACCGGTTCCCCCCTGCTCGCCTTTCTTCTGGCCTGCTCGGCCCTGCTGGCCGCCCAGGGCTCCGAGGTCCTGACCCCCGAGGCCATCGTCCGGACCCAGCTCGATGCCTACAATGCCCGTGACATGGAGGCCTTCCTCGCCACCTACGCCGACGATGCGGAGCTCTACAACTTCCCGGCCAGTCTCCAGACCAAGGGCAAGGCAGAGATGCGCAAGCGCTACGCGGTGCGGTTCAGCGACACGATTCTGCACGCCGTCATCACCCAGCACGTGGCCATGGGCAACACGGTCATCGACCATGAGCGTATCCAGGTCACCCTGCCCGAAGGCCCCGGCGTGATGGAGGCCATCGCCATCTACGAGGTGAAGGACGGGAAGATCGTGAAGGTCACATTCATCTACGGACCGAAGCTGCCGGGTGCAAAGCTCTGATTGAAGTCCACGCTTCTTCTGAGACACCAACGGCCTTCACTCCCGGCACCCGCCTCAGCCTAACCCTCAGCTCAAACCGGACCCAGCCTGTTATACACGACTCTTTCTGAAATGGCTGACCTGGCCCAATCCAACAGGAGGTACTTTCCCATGCTGAGCACTCTTCGAAATACGCTCGTTGCCGCTGCAGTCCTGGCCATGGCGCCACCATCCACGGCGCAGGGCCTGTCTTCCCAAAGCAAGAGCATCTCCGAGGTCTGGTCAAAGGAGGAAGCCTACTGGCGTTTCGTGCAAGCCGGCGATGTGGAGGGCTACCTCACCCTCTGGCATGACCAGTTCATGGGCTGGCCCAGTGATGCTGACCACCCGGCGACCAAGGCCTCCATCGCGAACTGGGTTCGGGAGATCCGGGACAAGAAGACCCGCCTCACCTACTCCCTGACGCTGGAGGGGGCCCGGGACTTCGGAAACATCGTCATCGTGTACTACCGGGCAGACCAGACCTACACGGACCCAGATGGCCATGTGGAGAAGGGCCTGAACAAGGCCACCCATACCTGGCTCAAGGTCGGCTCAACCTGGCAAATCATCGGCGGCATGGCGGGCGACTTGCCGAATCAAAAGCCCTAAGGCCCGAAGAGCTTGGCGCACATCACCATCAATCCAGGCCACTGCTGAACCTATGATCATTGCCCGCAGGCGGCTCCGGTTAGCTCTATTGTTAGGCCGATTTCCCCAACCACTCTCACCCAGGAGGTTTCATGCGCCGAATGATTGCAATGCTTCTCCCCGCCGCCCTGCTACTTGGCGCTCCTCCCGCAAAGGAGGCTGTTGCCACCAAAGACGCACCGCCGGCAGCCGGCCCTTACTCCCAGGCAATAAAAGCGGGGGGCTTAGTCTTCGTCTCGGGCTACCTCGCCCGCGACCCCGCTACCAATAAGATGATCGATGGCGATATTAAGGTTCAAACAGATCGGGTGCTCAAGAATATCTCTGCCGTACTGACGGCCTCAGGTTCTTCTCTCGATAAAGTGGTGAAGTCCACGGTCTACTTACGCAATGCCGCAGACTTCGCCGCCATGAACGAGGTTTATGCCAAGTTCTTCACGGTCATCCCACCCGCACGCACCACCATCCAGGCGATTCCTCCTAACGAGGCCGCACTTGTTGAAATTGATGTTGTGGCCGTGCAGTAATTCGTATTAGTCGTGTACTCGGGTCGGGCATGTCAACCGATCAGTCTAACCCTCTGCTAAATTCGGGCTCCGTCCCACCAAGGCCGTGGACTGATCCAGCAGAACTGCGCCACGAGGCAGGCAGGCTGCG
>CAIQPH010000139.1 GCA_903873655.1 uncultured Holophagaceae bacterium
GGCTCCGCCCTCCCTTCGCTGACCCCCTGCACTCACTGCGATCTACCTGCTATCGAGGACTTACAGAAACTTCTGGACACTACTCAAGGAAGGTCCGAACCCGCGTTCATTTACCTTTGTGATCTTTGTGTTCTTTGTGGCCAATCTGCAGTTGCATGTAACGGCAGTCATTTTGACAGGGCTGTGAGCAACATCTTCGGGTCCGGACCCTCTAAAGGGATCTGCTCTGGAGTCTCCAGCAGGTTGCAGAGGCGCTGATCCCGCTTGCCGAGAGGCAGCCCCGCGAGTTCACCACGGGGCACCCATCGAAGCCCGCCCGCTGGGCAGAAGCGAGCCTCCAGAAGGATGTGGAGGGGGCTCACGGCCTCGCGTCGGTGCGTGTAGACCTGGGTCCAACCATGCCAAGCGGTCATGGACTGTGGACTTTGAGGCATGGGCTGCGGGGGGTGGCGGGCGACTTCGAAGGTGGGCCAGCGCCACAGGCCGGCCAGCAGGCCCTTGGCGGCCGGTGCGTGCAAGAGGAAGTGCCCCTCTGCTTCCAGGGCCACCAGCCAGAGGTGGGAGTCCTTGGGCTTCGCCCGTTTCGCCACCGGCGGGATAACGCCGGTTTGTCCCGCGAGGTGAGCAGCGCAGCGATCGGACAGAGGACAGGCGTTACAGGCGGGCGTGGGTGTGCAGACCGTGGCGCCCAGTTCCATGAGCGCCTGGGTCATGCGCGAGGATCCATGGGCTGCCAGGGCCGGAGCGAGCCAGGTCCGCAGGTCGGCTGCGCGGGCCTTGGGATCCCCCTCCACCAGTAGCAGTCGCGCCAGCACCCGGAAGGCATTGCCATCCAGGGCCGGGGTGGGCCACTGGAAGGCGATGGCGCCCAGGGCGGCGGCAGTGTAGGGGCCAAGTCCTGGGAGGTCCGCCAGGCCTTCCAGGTCGCCGGGCCAGCCCTCGGCGGCCACGCAGCCCGCGGCAGCCTTCAGGAACCGTGCCCGCCGGTAGTAGCCGAGCCCCGCCCAGGCCTTGTGGACCCGGTCCTCATCGGCCTCGGCGAGCGCCTGCGGATCCGGGAACTCGTCCAGCCAGCGCGTGAAATAGGGAATTACCGTGGCCACCTGCGTCTGCTGGAGCATCAACTCGGAGACCAGCACGGCGTAGGGGTCCGGATGGGGCGCGTCCAGATCCACCGCGCGCCAGGGCAGGTCCCGCCGCACCCGCTCGAACCAGGGGGACAGGGGTGCGAGGAGTTCTGGTGACGAAGGCCAGGGCATCATTCGAACCTACCAGCAGTTCTTGCCATTGCGCAGGAACCCGGCTTTGCCGGGTTCCTGCGAGAAGTGGATGGCCTTCGGTTAAGAAAAAGAGCGCCGCTTCCGGCGCTCTTCTATGTGGTGCCCGCGAGCAGACTCGAACTGCTACGGCTTGTGGCCACCACCCCCTCAAGATGGCGTGTCTACCAATTTCACCACGCGGGCAACGTGGAAGGTCAAGTGTCGCTCAAAGCGCAGATGCGGTCAATGACCGGTTTCCGGGGCGAGTCAGGTGGCTCGGCTACTTCTTCGCGGGGGCCGGGGCGGCCGGCGTGTGAGTTGGCGCGGGAACCGGTACCACGGGTGCGGGAGGCGGCACTACGGGCGCTGGAACAGTGGCTTTGGGCTTGTCGGCGACCTTGTCCAGTACCGAGCGGCTCTGGCGGACGATCAGGACTTCGATGAAGAGCGTGGTGGCCAGGAAACCACCGGCGAGCCAGTAGGTGGTCTTGGAGAGGAAGGGCGTTGCGCCCTGGGCGCCGAAGGCGGAATTCGCGCCGCCGCCACCGAAGGAAGCCCCGAGGCCACCCTTGGTACCGGGCTGGAGCAGGATCGTCCCGATGAGCAGGA
>CAIQPH010000140.1 GCA_903873655.1 uncultured Holophagaceae bacterium
GACGACCCGGTGCCGACCACGTCGCCCACGTAGGCGACCAGGTGGCCCTTGGCCTTGAGGGCTTCGAGCTGCTTGAGAGGCCCGATCTTCCCGGGGTCATCCGGGTTGATGCCGGGCCGGGCGTTCTTGAGCATGGCCAGGGCGTGGAGCGGGATGTCAGGGCGGCTCCAGGCATCGGGTGCGGGAGATAAATCATCAGTGTTCGTTTCGCCAGTTACTTTGAAGACGGTGAGGGTCAGGCTCTGCGGCACTTCAGGCCGGCTGGTGAACCACTCGGCCTCGGCCCAGGACTGCAGCACGGCCTTGGCGTAGGCGTTGCCCTTGTCGGCCTTGGCCTTCACGTCAATGAAGGCATCGAAGACCAGCAGGGTCTTCTTCAGGCCCTCGGCGGCGAGGGCGCCCACCTGGGCATCGTCCAGCAGGTCGATGAGGGGCTTGACGTTGAACCCGCCGAGCATGGTCCCCAGCAGTTCGGTGGCCTTTTCCCGGGAGATAAGGGCGACCTTCTCTTTGCCGGCGGCCACGCTGGCCAGGAAGGCGGCCTTCACCCGGGCCGCATCGTCGACGCCTGCGGGCACGCGATGGGTCATGAGATCGACGAGGACCTTCTCTTCGCCAGCGGGCGGCTGGGCTAGAAGGGCCGTGAGTTCAGAGGTCTGCGCCTCGGTGAGCGGAAGGGGAGGGATGCCGAGGGCGGCTCGTTCAGCGACATGTTGGCGATAGGCTGGCAGCATGGACACCCCTCCTGATGGCGCCACCTGGCGCGGTCCGAACCCCCATTCTACATCCCGGCGGCAGGGGCGTAGGCCGCGATTCCCGTCACAGAAGCCTCGCGCGGTTCCAGAAGCTCCTTCCCGGGGAATGTCATCAACTCATCCTCCAGGGGACCCAGACCGATTCAAAGCAGGAGCAATGGAGCCGGGGGCGGGATGGCGATCAAGCGGGTGCGCGTGAACCAACTCAAGCCGGGGATGTACATCCACGACCTGAACTGCGGCTGGCTCCAGCACGGTTTTCTCCGTCCCAAGTTCCTCATCAAGCATGACGATCAAATCCAGAAGATGCGGGCACAGGGCCTGGATGAGCTCTACATCGACACGGCCCAGGGTGACGACGTGGCCGGGGCGCCGACGCAGGCGGAGATCGAGCAGGGGTTGAAGCAGAAGCTGAAGGAATCGGCTGCCACCGGTGCGGCCCTCGCACCGGCCAAGATTTCACAACAGGAGGAATCCGAGGCTGCCAAGCGCATCCTGGGCGAAGCCGCGGGCGTGGTGGACGGGCTGCTCCACGACGTGCGCCTGGGGAAGCAACTCGATCCGGCCAAGGCCAGGCCCCTGGTCAAGGCCATGCACGCCTCCGTGCTCAGGAATTCCGGGGCGCTCATCAGCCTCTCCCGGATCAAGGCTGCCGATACCTATACTTTTCAGCATTCGGTGAGCATCTGCGCGCTGCTGGTATCCTTCGCCCACGCTCTGGGCATGGATGGCGCCACCGTGGAGGAGGCAGGGCTGGGCGGGCTCCTCCACGACGTCGGCAAGATGAAGATCCCCAATGAGATCCTCAATAAGCCCGGCAAGCTGACGGATGCGGAATTCGGCATCATGAAATCCCATGCGGCCCTCAGCCGCGACCTGCTCCTGGGTGTGCCGGGGATCTCCAAGATGGTCATCCAGATCGCCGGGGAGCATCACGAGAAGATCAGCGGCGGCGGGTATCCACTGGGCATCACAGGAGACCAGATCTCCCAGATCGGGCGCATGACCGCCATCGTGGATGTATACGACGCCTTGACGTCGAACCGGGTCTACCACACAGGCATGGAGCCGACGGCGGTCCTGAAAAAGCTGCTGGAGTGGAGCGGGACCCACCTCGATGGGAACCTGGTCCAGCAGTACATCCGGGCCCTGGGCATCTATCCCGTCGGCTCGCTGGTCCGGCTCAGCGGCGGGCGCCTGGCGGTCGTCGTAGAGCAGGGCGAGGATCTCCTCCGGCCCACCGTTCGCGTGGTCTTCGATACGGCCCACAAACTCCGGCTGCCGCCGCGGGACCTCCACCTGGCCCATGCCTCAGAGGAGATCGTGGACTTCGAGGATCCCCTCGAGTGGGGGCTCGATCCGATGGTCTTCCTCGTAGCGTAGGGCTCTATCCCACCCCCTGGCGGCATCTGCCCGCTCAGCGCAGGCCGATGTCGTCCATGACCTCCATCAACCGAGTGACCGAGAAGGGCTTCGTCAAGAGGCGGGCCCTGGCGTCAAGGGAGAGCTCCTCGCGGAAGGGTTCCATGTCCTGTCCGCTGGTCAGGATGAAGGGGATGGCCGAGCCTGTCCTCCGGATCCGTCTGTAGAGTTCCAGGCCAGTCATCCCGGGCATGCGCTGGTCGCTCAGCACACAGTCAAAGGACCCTTCCCGGTAGAAACCCCAGGCTGCCTCCCCCGAACGGGCGCCCACCACGGTGGCACCGGCTGCAATCAGGGCTTCTTCCAGGATTTCGAGCAGGTATTCCTCGTCCTCGACCACCAGAATGCAACGACCAGATAAGGTCCCCTGGGGCATGGGTATTGGATTGAGGGGGGTCTGCTTCTGGGGACCCGTGGGGTCTGAGGGGAAAGTCAAGGTGAAGGTGGTGCCCTGATCGACCGTGCTTTCAACCTCGATCCGTCCCCCATGGGACTGCACGATGCCATGGACCATGGACAGCCCGAGTCCCGTCCCCTTGCCGACGGGTTTCGTGGTGTAGAATGGTTCAAAGATGCGGGTGAGCGCCTCGGTTGGGATGCCGCTGCCGGTATCCTTCACGCTCATCTCGATCCTGCCATCGTCGCATCGGCGAGTACACAGGAAGAGCCTTCCGCCTTCCGGCATCGCGTCACGGGCATTCACGGCCAGATTCATGATCACCTGCTCCAACTGAAGCCGGTCCCCGCGCAGCCTGAGCGGAGTCGGCTCCAGGTCAAGGGTCACCTTGACCAACCCGCCGAGCAGGCCATTCAAGAGGTCCGCCATGCCGCTAAGGAGGTCGTTGAGGTCCATGAGTTGCAGGTCGGGGTGGCCCTGGCGACTGAAGGCCAGCAGCGTGCGGGTGGTCTTGGCGCAGTTGTTCGCGGCCTCTTCGGCCTGAGCCAGACGTGCATCCGAAGCATGGCCTCGGGGGATGGTCTCCCGCACAAGATAGATCTGAGCGAGGATCGCAGTGAGGTGATTGTTGACATCATGGGCGATGCCCCCGGCCAAGGTGCCCAGGGTCTCCAGGCGTTGGCTGTGCTGAAGCTGCAACTGGAGGGCGTTTCGATCCTGGATCTCGGCATAGGCTCGTTGCAAAGCCTGCCCTACGGTGTCGAATTCAGAGACCCGATAGGGCGGAAGGTGGGGCGCGACCCCGGCGCCCACCTGATCCGCTGCGGACGCCAGGCTCTGGACGTCCTCCGATAGTCGGCGGCCCAGCCAGAGGCTCCAGAAAAGGGGAACCAGGAGCAGGACAAAAGCCGCGGCGGTGAAGCCCAACAGCTTGCCCTGGACCATAGCCAGCAGGTCCTGTTCGGGAATGGCCATGACCATGTGCCAGTGGGAACCTTCATGCTGCGGGACGTCGCTGCGCAGAACCCGCTGTCTGAGGCCGGCGATCGTAGTGCGATCTCCAGTGGGGGGCACCGGCGCCTCAGCCTGCTGGCCATGGGCCGCGGAAAGGACCAATCCCTGCTGGTCCAGCAGCCAGATCCGGCTGCCCTGGGTGGGTCGGAGGAGGTCTAGGAGCCCCTGGAGATCCCCGGCGAGGAGATCAAGCCCCAAGGCGCCTTCCAACTGCCCAGCGGAAGAGATCAGGGGTACCAGCCAGGTCATCACCAGGCGAGCCTCGGGAGGGTCCAGATGATAGGGAATGGACCAGCGGGGGGATGACAAACGCCTGGCCTCCTGGTACCAGGGGCGCTGTCTCGCGTCATAGCCATGCAAATCGCGATAGGCCCCCCGCGGGGTGAGGAGTCCGTTGGCGTCGGCCTTGTTCCAGCCCATGTGCAGGTGCTTCTCCGGGGCTTGGCGGATATCCCGGGCATGCCAGCCATCCTGGACGTGAATGATGAGCAGGGAGCGTCCTTGTTCATCGACGAGGTTCAGCAACCGCAGCCCATCCTGGTGGAAGAGCCAAGGCATGAGCAGGGCGGCATTGGCCTCCGGTTCCGTGAAGGGCAGGCGCCCCTGGCGCCAGTAGGTGGCGAGGAAATCACCAGCCTGTTCCACCGACCGCAGGCGCTGATCCAGGGCCTGAATGGCGATGCGCAGCCGGCCTTCACCCTCGCGCTGGGCCCGGTCCAGCAGCAGGGCCCGAGACCCCCACCAGACCAGCCCGAGCAGCAGGGCCACCAGGGGGACCTGGATGCCCAGCAGGTGCCGGGCGAAGAGTCGGCGGAGGGGCGTCATCAGATTGATCCAAGGAAATTCAGAACGGGAGTCGCAGCCATCGGAGCAGTCTCGGCTATGGGTTGGACATGCTCCCAGTACCCTGCCGCCTGCCCATCCCTTCTCGATTCGGAAGCCCCGAAGTAAACCTTTTGTTTCGGATCCCAGCGGATGGCCTGGTCGGCCTGGAGGGACAGGGCGGCGAGAGAAATGGCGAGGCAGGTTTTGCCAAGGCGCAGGGGACCTCCGGGGGGGGGTGATGCATGACTCCATAACCGCCGCGCCACATGAGGCTTCAATTATTTCGCAGCAGGGCCATTCTGGAATCCAGGTGTTCCATGCCTCTCATCCACAAACGCCGCCACAACGGGGAAGCCCAGTATGTCCACTGACCTGGACCTGGGCGCCTACCTCCGGCGCATTGGGCTGGAATCCAGGCCTGCGCCTGATCTGGCAGGGCTCCTGGCCTTGCATTTCGCCCACGCCACCACCATCCCCTTCGAGAACCTCGACATCCAGCTGGGCCTTCCCATCCGCCTCGACCTGGCCTCGCTGCAGTCGAAGCTGGTGGCGCGACGCCGCGGCGGCTACTGCTTCGAGCACAACACCCTGTTCCAGGCCGTACTGAAGGCGGTTGGTTTCGACGCCGTTGCCTGCGAGGCCCGGGTCCGCCTCGGCGCCCTGGAGGTGCTGCCCCGCACCCACATGCTCCTGCTGCTCAGGCTCGGGGGGTCCACTTGGCTCTGCGACGTGGGCTTCGGGGGGGAAGGCCTGCTCCATCCGGTCCTCATGGATGGCGCGCCTCATGGGCAGTTCCAGAACACCTACCGGGTGGCCGAGGAAGGAAATCTGCGGGTGCTTCAGTCCTTCCACTATGGCGCCTGGGAGGATCTCTACGCCTTCGTTCCCAAGCCAAGGCTGCCCATCGATTTCGAGCTGGCCAACCACTACACCAGCACCCACCCCGAATCGCGCTTCCTGAAGATCCTCACCGCACAGCTGCCGGGTCCTGAGGTGCGCCGCATCCTCCGCAACCGAGCCTACGCCGAGTTGCGGGGTGACCAGGCTGAGGGCCGGGAGTTGCCCCCCGAAGAGGTGATCCCCATGCTGCGGGAGGGTTTCGGGATCGAGATGCCGGCTGGTTCAAGGTTCCGGGCCTTTCAGTGCTGAAGCGTCCGGTGACGAGGACGATGGGGGCGCTCATCACCTGCCCCAGCGGGCGACGGGGCCAGGATGGAGGTCCACACCCTCGAGGATGCGACGCTGGCCGGGTTCCAGGGCCAGCGAGGCTTCGAGCAGCGCCGTGGCCACCTCGCGCACATGCACGGGGGCCCAGCGCCACCAACCAGGGCTGCGGGGGAACAGGCCGCGCCCCAGGGCGAGCCAAACGGGGGAGATCAGGCGATCCACGAGTACTTCCAGTGGCCGGAATTCGGAGCGCTCGCTGCGCAGGAAGGAGGGGCGGGCGATGGCATGAGCCAGTCCACTGGCGGTGAGTTCCGCCTCTACGGCGGCCTTGGCGCCCAAGTAGAGGCCCTTCCCCCGGTCGGCGCCGACGCTGCTCACCAGGCCCACCCGGCCCTTGGGGTGCGTGGCAGCCAGCGCAGAGATCAGCCGCAGCGGATAATCGCGGTCCACCCGGAGAAAGGCCTCATCACTGCCGGCCTTGGCCCGCGTGGTGCCCAGGGCGATGAGCAGCAGGTCGCAGGGGGATTGGAACACAGTGAGATAGGCCGCCGCATCCTCGTAATCGAAAGGCACCTCTGTGATGTTGGCCGAGATCGCCACAGAACCCGGCCTGCGCACCAGGGCCCGGATGGACGAGTCAGGGCACGCGGCCAGCAGGGCCAGCAGCTGCCTGCCAACCTCGCCGGTGCCCCCTGCGACCACCACCTGTCGAACCATGGGACCATGATCGCAGGGAACGGAATCCTATGCCCAAAGCGCCATCCACCAACGCCATGCGCCTTCTGAAGCAGGCCGGCATCCTTTTCACAGAGTGCTCGTATCGCTACGAGGAGCATGGCGGCACGAAGGTGAGCGCCCGGGAATTGGGCGTGGACGAGCACGCGGTCATCAAGACCCTGATCATGGAAGACGAGAAGAGCGCTCCGCTCATCGTCCTCATGCACGGCGACCGCGAAGTGAGCACCAAGGCACTGGCCCGGCAGATCGGCGCCAAGACCGTGCAACCCTGCAGTCCTGAGGTGGCCCACCGGCACAGCGGTTACCTGGTGGGGGGCACCAGTCCTTTGGGAACAGAGAAGATCATGCCCGTTTACGCCGAGGCCACCATCTTCGACCTGCCTCTCATCCTCCTCAACGGCGGCAGCCGGGGCTTCCTGGTGGAACTTGATCCGAAGGACCTGGAGCGGGTGCTGAAGATCAAAAGAGTAAGCGTCACGATCCCGTGAGTACCGATCAATTCGCGCGGTTGGTTCACCATGAAGCTCGCAAGGAGTGCAGAGAAGTGCCTTGCAGTGCCGCCAACTCAAAATGGGCCACGAAGGGCGCCATGTCCCCGCTCGTATGCTCGACCTAGCCATGGCAGCGATATCACAGGAGGTCCCATGCCGCCCTGGAACCACATCCACCCGGCCCTCGTCCATTTCCCTATCGCCTTGCTGACGGTGGTCCCGCTGCTGGTACTGCTGGGCCTGTTGTGGCCCGCCCAGCGGCGGGGGATCCACACGGCCGCGCTGATCCTGCTGGTAATGGGCTTCGGCGGAGTGATCCTGGCCCTGGAGAGCGGCGAGGCGGTGGAGCGCTATGCCCGGGCCACCCCGGCCCTCCTGGCGGGACTGCGCGACCATGAACTGGCGGCTCAGTGGACCGCGCTTGTCTTCGGCTTGCTCGGCACCGCGTTCGCGGTGCTCTGGGCTCTTCCCTTGCTGCGGAAGCGTGAGCTGCCGAGGTCCCTGGAGACGGGACTACTGGTGCTGTGGCTGGCGCTGAGCGCCGGTGGCGTCCTGGCCCTGGCGCGGACGGGCCACCTCGGCGGTCACCTGGTCCATGACCTGCACACCCACGCCTACCCCGAGCCCCCGCTGCGCTGATCCCCGGGCGCTTATTGCCAGTCCGAAGGCGAAGCGCTCGGACTCCCGTTACCATCTCCCATGCCTCGCCGCCGCCTTGTGGTTCTCATCCTGCTCGGGTTCGCCTCGGGGCTGCCGCTCTTCCTGACGGGTTCGACCCTGAAGGCCTGGATGACAGACGAGGGCCTGAGCCTCGCCACCATCGGCCTCTTCAGCTTCGTGACGCTGCCCTACAGCCTGAAAGTGTTCTGGGCACCCATTCTGGATCGCTATGCGCTGCCGGGGCTGGGCCGCCGCCGGGGCTGGATGCTGGCCATGCAAGGGGCCATGGCGGGCGCCCTGGTGCTGCTGGCCGGTTCCCAGCCCAGCCTCGGTCTGTTGCGTGTGGGCCTCCTGGCTTTGGCCGTGGCCGTCACCAGCGCCACCTTCGATATCGCCGTGGACGCCTGGCGGGCCGAAGCCCTGGACCAGAAGCACCTCGGGCTGGGTAACAGCATCCACATCGCTGCCTATCGCGTGGCCATGCTGGTGAGCGGTGGGCTGGCCATGATCCTGGCCCAGGTCTTTGGATGGCGGAGCACCTACCTGCTCATGGCGCTGCTGACGGGACTGGGCATGGTTGGCACCTGGTTGGCCACCAACACCGATGGGGTGGCCCAGGCGCCGCGCACGCTTCAGGAAGCCGTGGCGGGGCCCCTCAAGGATCTGCTCCAACGCCGGGGCATCGGCTACCTGCTGGCCTTCTCCGTGTTCTACAAACTGGGCGACTGGTTGGCCGAGGCCATGACCATGCCCTTCCTGATGCGGGGCCTTGGCTTCACCAAGCTGCAGATCGGCACCGTGCAGAAGACCACGGCCATGGTCGCCATCATCCTGGGCGGACTCATCGGCGGCTGGATGCTGCTCCGCATGAGCCTGCGCAAGGCGCTGTGGATCTGCGGCTTCGTGCAGGCCGGCAGCATCCTGGGCTTCTGGGCCATGTCGCTCCTGGGCCGCCACCTGCCCCTGCTGGTGGCCGCGAACACGCTGGAGAACCTGGCCTACGGCATGGGTAGCAGCGCCCTCGTGGCCCTGCTCATGGGCAGCTGCAACCGCACCTACACCGGTACCCAGTACGCCCTCTTCAGCGCCCTGACGGCGCTACCGCGCACCCTCTTCGCCGGGATGACGGGCTTCATGGCCGACTGGTATGGCTGGAAGCTCTACTTCCCCGTCTGCGCCGCAGCGGCCATCCCGGGGCTGCTGCTCCTCCTGCTCTGGGACCGCTGGGGGCTTGCCGAGACAGAGCAGACCTGAACCCTCGGAGCTACTTCCCCATGGGTCGGCTGGCCCGACGCCAGGCCCTCATGCCGCCCTTCATGACATAGAGCCAGCTGAAGCCCCGCTGGGTCAGCAGGTCGAAGGCCCGGTGGGACAGCTCGTCCGTCTCATCCACCAGGATCAGGGCCCGGCGCGCCTTCGGGTCGGGTGCCGTGAACTTGGTGCCCAGCTGTTCGAAGGGTACATGGAGGCAGCCTCGGATGTGGCCGGCCTTGAAGGCCCGAACCTCCCGGAGATCCACCACCAGGGCACCAGAGCCTGAGATCAGCTCCTCCACCTGCACGGGATCCAGGACCGGGCGTGCCCGTCCGCGGCGCC
The DNA here is from genome assembly GCA_903873655.1 of uncultured Holophagaceae bacterium. Lineage (GTDB taxonomy): Bacteria > Acidobacteriota > Holophagae > Holophagales > Holophagaceae > Geothrix. The sequence goes on from CAIQPH010000140.1 coordinate 9,066, forward strand.
AGGAGCCGAGCCTGGGCAGAGCGACCAGGAAGAGGAGCAGCAGGCAGACCGCCGCGAACAGGACGCCCGGCAGGTAGGGGTAGTCCTTCATCCAGCCTTCCAGGTTGGTAGGTGCGAGCGTGGTGCCTAGCATGGAACCCCCAGTGCGAATGCCCTGCCGGGATGATGCGCCCGGCTCAGAACCCAGGCAAGCCCAGGGAGGCCGCCAGGGCCCGGAAGGCATCGGGAACGGGGGCCTCCGCCTGGATGCGCTCCCCAGTCACGGGATGGTCCACGGACAGCTTCCAGGCGTGGAGGGCCGGATGGGGCAGCAGCAGGGCGAGGCCATCCACATCCTTCCAGCGGCCTGGGCCGCCGTAGAGGGGATCCCCCATGAGCGGTGCCCGCAGGTGGGCGAGGTGGACACGGATCTGGTGGGTGCGGCCCGTGAGGAGTTCGCACTCCACCAAAGCGACGCTGGTGGTGCGGGCCAGGACGCGGATGCGGGTCTGGGCCGGGCGTCCGCCGGTGGCGACCACCATGCGCAGGCGGTCCCGTTTGTGGCGGGCGATGGGCTCGTCGATGAGCAGGCTGCCCAGCTGGGGCAGCTTGGGCGAGTGGCGCACCAGGGCCAGGTAGCGCTTCTCCACGGTGCGGGCCTTGAACTGGTCCTGGATGGCGCGCTGGGCATCCAAGGTTTTTGCGAGGCAGAGGCAGCCCGTCGTGTAGCGGTCGAGCCGGTGCACGAGCCCCGGCCAACCCGAGGCCAGCTCTTCGGCGTCTTCGGATTCTTCGGCATCAGTCGCCACGGCCACCGGGGCCTTGAGGCGGTGCAGCAGCGCGTTCACCACCGTGCCCCCGGCATGACCCGGTCCCGGATGCACGACCATGCCCGATGGCTTGTCCACGATCCACAGCTGGGTGTCCTCGAACAGGGTGGGCAGGTCGATGGCCTCGGCTTCCAGGTGGGCCGCCGGGGCGGTCATGACCGGCAATTCGGTCTCCACCAGATCGCCGGCGCGCAGCTTCACGCCGCCCTTGGTCACGGCCTGTCCGTTCACCTTGATCTCGCCCGTACGGACATGGACATCCCAGCGGGCCCGGGGAACCTCAGGGAAGCGGTCCGCCAGGAAACGGTCGAGGCGGGGGGCGCCATCATCGGCGCGCAGGCTGATCATTTACACTCCTTCAGAGTTTAGGTCAGGCATGCTGAATGGTTTTGCGGCGGCTCCAGAACAGCCAGAGCCCGAGTCCCAGCAGCATGAAAGCCAAACCCGTGAGGCGCCCGGTGCTGAGCCAGATCCAGCCCAGCCAGCCGGTGCCGCGATCCACATCACCGCGCCAGGTCTCGGTGATGACGCGGCCCAGGCCCTCCACCAGAAAGTAGAGGGCGAAGATCTGGCCCTGGAAGGCCCGCTTGGGCCGAACCGCCAGGAGGATGGCCATCACCGCCAGGTTGGCGAGGGTGTTGTAGATCTGCACTGGATGCAGGGGAACGCCAAGCGGTGTGCCGCTGAAGGCCTGTGCGACCGGGTTGGTGAAGGTCACGGCCCAGGGGACGTGGCAGTCCGTGCCGAAGCAGCAGCCCGCGGAGAAGCAGCCCAGGCGGCCGATGGCCTGGCCCAGGGCCACGCCGGGCACCAGGGCATCGCCGGTGAGCCGCAGAGGCAAGCCCTTGCCTTTGCGGAGCTTCCAGAAAAACACCGCCGTGGCCGCGATGATGCCGCCGTGGATGGCCCCGCCCGCCCTCAGGGTGCCCAGAGTGAAGATGTCCCGGACGGTCATGGCGCCATCCTGCCCCGCGGGTGTGCCGAGCGCCACGATGATCATCAGCAGCTTGGCGCCCACGATGGCGGCGATGAGTATGGCGATGGCCAAGTCCGCGATGGCCGCCGGGGCTAGGCCATCCAGCTTCGCCTGCCGCTGGGCCAGGGCGGTGCCTGCGAAAAAGGCGATGGCCAGCAGCAGCCCATAAGTGCCCAGGGGGAAGGAACCAATTTCAAAAAGAACAGGATGCATGCTGGAATCCGCAGGGATGACTGGAAACTGAAGGCCGAAGACTGAAGACTGAAGACTGAAGACTGAAGACTGAAGACTGAAGACTGAAGACTGAAGACTGAAGACTGAAGACTGAAGACTGAAGAGGAGGCCTC
>CAIQPH010000141.1 GCA_903873655.1 uncultured Holophagaceae bacterium
CCCCACTGCTAACCTGAAGGGGCGTCTTGTCGCCCCCAACTGCATGAAGGGGCGACATTTCCTTCTCGGGAGGTCCCATGTCCGCTCTTCTCTCCCCCGACACCCCAGCTTTCGCCGTTCCAGAGGCGAATCTCGTCCCAGTGAGCGATCACCTGGGGAAGCTGATGGCCATACCCGCCTCACGCATGTTCCTCATCAACAAGTCGCTGAAAGTGTTCCAGGAGAAGCAACCCGGCGTGCCCATCTACGACGCCAGCCAGGGCGATGGCGGCGCCTCGCTGCCCGGTGTCCCCGAGGCCCTGCTGGATCGCGCCTTCGAGTTGCAGAAGCAGCACGGCACCGCCTATGACATGCCCTTCGGCACCGACGCCTACCGCAAGATCGTGGCTGAGTCCTATTGGAAGCTGGCCGCCGACACAGGCTGGGGCCCACTCAACGTCATGGGCACCCAGGGCGGACGCGATGGCCTGGTGAAGGCCTATCAGGCCATGCTCGCCCTCGGCCATGGTCGGCAGGGCGACGTGGTGGTGGTCAGCCGCGTGCCCTGGATCAGCTACAACTGGGGGCCCTACGGGATCGGCGCCAACGTGATGTGGGCCCCCGGTCGGGCCGAGGAAGCCTGGGCCTATTCGGAAGAGGGCATCAAGGCCTGCGTGACGGAGGCTGCGAAGACCGGCCGGAAGGTGGCCGGTCTGGTCATCACCTGCCCCGACAACCCCACCGGCAATACCATCACCCTGGAGCGCCAGATCACCCTGGCCCGCGCCGCCCTGGAGGCAGGCGTGGCCTATGTGCTCTTCGACTGGATGTACCACACCGTCGGCGATGACGAACCCTATGACGTGAACGTGCTGCTGCGCGCCTTCGACCCTGCCCAGCGCAAGCGCCTCATGGTACTGGACGGCATCACCAAGAGCCTCGGCGGTTCTAACATCCGCAATTGCCACCTGCTGGCCGACGCCGATGTGATCAAGACCATCGTGGCCCAGGCCTCGCATTCGGTCATGCCCTCCTTCTTCAGCCTGGCCGTGGCCATGGCCGCCTACGAGAAGGGCATCAAGGTGGCATGCGAACCCATCGCCGGGCCCACCCGCGCCAGCCGCGCCTGGCTACGGACCTACCTGAAGGAGCAGGGGCTCACTCACATCATCGGCCAGGGCTACTACGCCTTCATCAAGGTGGCCGACGCGCTGAAGAGTAAGGGCTGGGCGGACTCCGAACCCATGGGCCAGTACATGGCCGAGGAGCAGGGCGTGGCCGTCGTGCCTGGCGCCTTCTTCAGCCCCTACGGTGGCGAGTGGATCCGGTTCTCCTACGCCACCCCCCCCGAGCGCACCAAGGGCGCCGCCGAACGCCTGCTCGCAGCGCTCAAATCGCTCGAGGGTTGAAAAGAAATAAATCACCGCCAAGACGCCAAGATGCCAAGAACAGCAAAATGTATTTCTTGTCCTTCTTGGCGTCTTGGCGGTAATCACCTGCAGTTTCTAAGATGAGTCCGGAGCAGCTGTGTACGACCTGAAGGCCTTTGTCGAGAAGTTCAAGCTGGCGCGGCAGACGGCGCTGGAGACCCGTCCGTCCGGCGGGCTCTGCGGGCTGGAGTTGGAGTGGAACCTGGTGGATCCGCAGTTCCGCCCGCTGCTCACCGTCGGCACGGGGCCGGACCGCATGTCCTTCGTGGACCACCTGCGCACCAAGGTGCTGTCGCCCTGGACCGAGGAGTACCACCAGCTCGAGGTCTTCCACTGGATGATCGAATGGGTCACCCGGCCCTATCACACGCCCAAGGGCGCCGTGTACGAAGGCCGCCTGTTGGAGGCGGCTCTCATCAACGCCCTGGCCAAGGCCGGGCGCAGCTTCGGGGAGCCCCTCCATTACTGGCACGGCAACCTGCTCGTGCTGCCCAAGATCGGGCCCGATCTGGTCCCGGAATCCTGGCACCTGGCCAAGCGCCGCTACCTCCAGCGCTGCGTCGACCTGTATGGCGCCGAACTGGCCACGGCCGGGACCCACTCGAACCTGAGCCTGCCCGAGCCCATGCTGGCCTGGGACTTCATGCACCTGCCCGCCGCCGGGCGCGGCGACACCCACCTGGATGACTACAAGAACCAGGTCTACATCACCGGCACGCGCCTCATGCGCGCCTTCGCGGCGGTCTTCATCGCCACCAGCGCCAGCACACCCCTGCAGGCCTCCGAAGAAAACGGCAAGCCCGTCGTCCGCCTCACGCCCTACGAGTCCGTGCGCAACCTCACCTTCCCGAATCCGACCACCCTGGACGTGCCGGACCTGAACCGCAGCCATGCCGACTACCTCCGCCTGTCCTACGACCTCGTCCGCAGCGGCGCGCGCTTCGGCAACAACAACTGGATCCCGGTGCGCGCCCGCTCCCAGGCGGAGCCAGTGGAGCGCCTCATCCAGGTCACCAGCGACCAACTGCATGACATCTATGCGCGCGGCCTCTTCGCCGCCGGTGAGACACGCAACGTGGAGGACATGGCCGCGCAGATCGAGCGCCAGAACCTCTTTGCCCGCATCGACCTGCCCATGGCCCGCGTGGAAGTGCGCACCGATGACCCCGGCCACGACCTGCCCCTGGACGTCGCGAACCTCACGCTGAAGCACCTGCTGCTGCTCCGCTTCTACGCGGATCCGGACTTCGCCAGGGGCTTCCGCTACGACGCCGAGGACATCAAGCGCGCCCGGCGCAACGAGGAACTGGCCGCCCAGGAGGGACTCCGCAGCGTCATCGAGGATCCGCTCACCGCCAAGCCCATCCTCCTGCGCACCTTCCTGGACTGGACGCTTCAAGAGATGCGGCCCCTGGCCGAGGCCCTGGAAATGTGGGGCGATCTTAAGCCCCTGCGCGATCTGGCCGCGGGCGCCCCCAGCACCGCCGAACGCATCCGCCAGACCCTGCAAGCCAAGCTCGGCGGCTCGGACATCGTGCCGCCCGACCTGTTGGTGGAGTTGGCCGAAGCCAGGAAGGCCAGAGTTCGCGACGATGTGGAGACGATCACGGCCCATCTCGCCGACCTGGGCGCCGAGGAAACCAAACTCCAGGACTTCGTGGAGCATGCCCGCGACGAGGTGCATCTGGACCCCCAGGCTCCCGTGCGCTTCCAGCCCCGGCCTGAGGCGCTGGTGGACCTGGACTATCCGGACAAGGCCTCTGAGGTCGTGGCCCTGTCCCAGCGTCTGGTGCGCATCCCCAGCGTCACGGCCTGTCCCGAGGAGCGCATTGCCGAGGTCCACCGCGCCGCCACTTTCGTCCAAGACTACCTCCGCAACCACGGCGTGCCCACGGTCACCTTCGACCAGGGGCCCTTCCCCTCCGTGCTGGCCCACTTCCCCGGCGGTGAGAAGGCCCCAGCCATGCTCTGCGGCCACTTCGACGTGGTGGAACCGGAGCCCGATGACAGCCAGTTCGAGCCCAAGATCGAGGGCGACTACCTCTGGGGCCGCGGTGCCGCCGACATGAAGACCGTCGTCTCTACTTACCTTGTGTGGATGAAGGACACGCTCAAGAAGGGCGCGCCATATCCCCCCGTGAACCTGCTGCTGGTGGGCAACGAGGAGAACGGCGAACTGGAGCCCATGGGCACGCCCCACGTGCTGAAACAGCTGAAGGAGGAATGGGACTACGAGCCCTCCTTCTTCGTGGCGGGCGAGCGCACCGGCGAGAAGGGCACGGAGCTCTGGGGCGAGGTCTGCACCCAGAACCGCGGTGTGCTGCGCTTCGAGCTGGTGGCCCACGGCACCCGTGGCCACAGCGGCCTAGCCGGTGGTGCCGATCTCACGGAACGCCTGCTCAGTGCCCGGGAAGCCCTGCGCGACCTGTTCGCCAAGCACCTCACCCTGAAATCAGCGGACGGGTGGCAGTCCCTGGCCCGCTTCGCCTTCATCCAGGTGGGCACGCCCGGCATCTACAACATCACTCCAGATCGCGGCGCCCTGGGCGTGGAGATCCGCGCCATCCCCCAGGATGACGTGTCGAAGATGCGGGCCGAGATCGAGGCCCTGGCCGCAGAACTGCAGCTGGAGTTCCTGCCCTCCGCCTGGGAGCCCGGCGTGGCCTGCGATCCCGAGAACACCTACCTCAAGGCCCTGCTCTCGGGCATCGCCGCAGCGGGCGGGGACGTCCGCATCGGCCGCAAGGGCGCCGGCACCTCGGCCCGCTTCGCCCCCGGTGGTCAGGCAGTGGTCTGGGGCCAGACCGGCATCGGTCCCCACGCCGCCGGCGAGCGCCACTACATCCCTAGCATCGATCCCTACTACCGCGCGCTGGATGCCTTCGCAGTGGAACTCCGGAAGGAGTAGGCTTGGTCCAGCTGGAAAGGACCGCTGGTATGCCAAGATTCGCTGCCAACCTGACGATGCTCTTCAACGAGCTCAAATTTATCGAACGTTTCGAAGCCGCCGCCAAAGCGGGTTTCCGCGGCGTGGAATACCTCTTTCCCTACGCCTTCCCGGAGGATCAGCTGGCCGAGAAGCTGGGTTGCCATGACCTGGTCCAAGTCCTGTTCAACCTCCCGGCGGGAGACTGGGCCCAGGGCGAGCGGGGCATAGCTGTCCTCCCTGATCGCATCGGTGAGTTTCAGGATGGCGTGGGAAAGGCCATCGACTACGCCCAGGCACTCGGCTGCACACAGCTGAATTGCCTGGCCGGCATCCGCCCGGGCGATGTGGCAGAAGACAAGGCCCACGCAACCCTGGTGGCCAACCTGCGGTTTGCCGCTGACCAACTCCAGGCGGTGGGCATCCGCCTGCTGGTCGAAGCCATCAACACCCGTGATATCCCGGGGTTCTACCTCTGCGGCACCCAGCAGGCTCTCGACCTCATCTCAGCCACTGGCCGCGAGAATATCTCTGTTCAGTACGACATCTACCACATGCAGCGCATGGAGGGAGAACTGGCTGCAACGCTTGAGAAGCATCTGCCACGCATCGCGCATATCCAGCTGGCGGACAATCCCGGTCGACACGAACCCGGCACGGGGGAAATCAACTATCCCTTCCTGTTCGCGCTGCTAGACCGCCTGGGCTATGACGGGTGGATCGGCTGCGAATACAAACCACTGACCACGACAACCGAAGGCCTGGGCTGGATCCCGGCCATGGGCAACTAGTTCGGAGTCCGGTATGGCGCAGAACCCTCTGCATAAGTACTGCGAGGCAAGCGCCACTAACAATTCTTGGAGGAACGATGAGCCAGATTGGATTTATCGGACTCGGCATCATGGGAACGCCCATGGCTGGCCATCTGATCAAGGCCGGCCATGAACTGTACCTCTTCAGCATTCCATCTGTGCCGCAGGCACTGGTCGACGCAGGAGGCCGGTCCTGCACCAATGGCAAGGAAGTCGCGCAGAAGGCCGAAATCATCATTTTGATGGTGCCGGATACACCGAACGTGCGCTCGGCTCTGTTCGACAGCAACGGCATCGCCGAGGGCCTGACACCGGGCAAGATCGTGGTAGACATGAGCTCGATCTCGCCCATTGAGACCAAGGAATTCGCCAGGCGGGTCAATGACCTGGGCTGTCAATACCTCGATGCGCCCGTGTCTGGCGGAGAGGTGGGCGCAAAAAACGCCACCTTATCGATCATGGTGGGCGGCTCTGAGACCACCTTCGAAAAGGTCAAGCCCGTATTTGAACTGATGGGAAAGAACATAACGCTCGTGGGCAATAACGGCGATGGCCAGACCGCCAAGGTCGCCAACCAGATCATCGTGGCGCTGACCATCGAGGCGGTGGGCGAGGCCTTGCTGTTTGCGGCCAAGGCTGGCGCCGATCCAGCCAAGGTCCGTACTGCGTTGATGGGTGGCTTCGCCTCGTCAAAAATCCTCGAGGTTCACGGCGATCGCATGATCAAGCGAACCTTCGCTCCGGGCTTCCGCATCGAACTTCATCAGAAGGATCTGAACCTCGCCCTGTCGACCGCCCGGGCGCTCGGCCTTTCGCTGCCCAATACCGCGACAGCCCAGGAACTGTTCAACGCCTGCGCTGCCCACGGCGGTAAAGTCTGGGATCACTCCGCCATGGTCCGGGCGCTGGAATTGATGGCGAACTTCGAGATCGGGCAACAAGCCGAGTGAGCGTCAGCCGGATGCTTGGTGTCTAGGATTGACTCCGATGAACCCTGCTCAACATCCTGTGAGTCCTGTCCCCGCTTCGTTCAGAAGTCCAGGCTCCCGGCTATGCGGGTCCCGCACATCCTAGAGGACTCACTGTAGGAGCACCCGCGACATCCCCGCGACAGTTTTCTTCCCTGTCTCGGGCTCGATGGGCTTCAGGTTGGCAGGAAGCTCGCGGCCATATTTTCTTGAGCTGGCGGCAACCTCGAAATACAGCACCCGTCCTGCTTCCAGCTGGAGGTTCGTGCTGCTTCTCAGGTTATTGAGGTCAAGGCTGTGGAACATGGAACCCTGGGTCCATGGGCTTCTGAAATCCACGGTTTGTTCTCCTGCAGGCAGACTGACTGCCAGATAGGACCCAACCGGCAGCCATGTCGAAATCGAGGATCCTGCAACTGATAAGTACAGGCCGTGGGACTCTTCCCAATCTGCCGGGTCGGGCCAGATGACGACCATACACTGGTCGGCGGGCAAGGCTGGCCAAGGCAAGGAATCCTTCTCCCCGCCGACGACGGTGATCGCACTGCCCCCCTGTCTGAACCTGGGCCTGCTCCCTGGGAAATCGACTTTATGTTCCAGACATACTCCAGTTGAAGTGCAGAATTTCTCATAGGAACCGGTTCCGGATGAGTTGCCGAACTCCTTGCGGCGAAGAACGCCCTTCTCATCGAATTCGAGAAAGAGCACGAAATCCGAGCGATAAAGCGGCCCAGCACCTCCGGCCACGGTGCTTGGGTCGAGCAATAATGCAGTAATCAATTTCCCGTGGCCAACCTGCCAGGCGTATGCCCAGTACCTACCATCGGCTGCCTCGACGTCAGGGACCCAAAGCGCTTCTCTGACTGTGTCCCGGGTTGATACTCCGACCTGGACCCGGGCCAGCTGCTCCTCGGTGTGGGCAGGCTTTTCGGCCTTCCAGGGAAGAGGCAGGATGATGCAGCCCGTCTGGAGCAGCGCGGCGCACAGAGCAACCTTGGCCAGCCAGGCAGTGGGCAAGTAAGAAAATGGCCTGGGCATTTCTCCTCCCACCGCTTTCCCGAATTACCAGCCCAGCGTAGCCCGGGCCAGCGGCCAATGCGCCTTGGTCCTCAGAAAACCAACTCCAGAATGTGATTCCAGTCGCTCAAAAATCTAAGTATCACTCAAGACCAAATTAGCAAAGGTGCGAATTTAGACTTAAAGCTTTCTTCCAAACCAAATCCTAACTGGGTGAAATGGACTAAATAAATGAAGCCAGTCAATTGACAAGAAATCAGGGCAATGCTGGAAACAGAGCTTATATTTGTTAATAAAGTATGACTAGTTGGCAAAGTGCTATATTTGATCACTTTCAACAGAGACATTAGCCACTCCTTCAAGCATACAATGAATTTTGAAAGAACAGGCAA